>JBIKOV010000297.1:0-3805 GCA_044357815.1 Ferruginibacter sp.
AGCCGCTAGCAGACCAATGGGCCATTAATGTGCACATGATGAAATTATTAAGAAAAAGATATTCCTGATTTTACATTATTTACAAAAAATGATTACTGCAATTTTATTGTTTACGCTCACTGATTTTATTGGAAAGTTTCATCCTGTTTTGGTGCATTTGCCGATAGGAATGTTACTGCTTGCTGCGATCTTTCAATTGATCTCGCATAAACAAAAGTCGGCTTCTTTGCAGCCCGCTATTCATATCACTTTATTTTGGGGAATGCTTAGTGCAATTGCTTCCGCTGTTAGTGGATTTTTATTATCAAAAACAGATGATTACGACGCTTCGCTCATCAGCAGCCATCAATGGTTTGGAATAGCGGTGGCAGTCATTTCTATTGTTGCTTTTATTTTAAATAAGCGGCAACACGAGCATACCAAATGGGTGATGCTATTAATGACAATGCTGATAGTCATTACTGGCCACTTAGGAGGCTCCATCACCCATGGCTCCGATTACCTTACCAAAGTATTTGCATCCGATGATACAGTTATGAGTAATGCCGAAAGAAAGCCGATTAAGAATGTACAAGAGGTAGTAGCTTATACAGATATAATTCAGCCTATCCTCACTTCAAAATGTTATGGATGTCATGGGCCTAATAAACAAAAGGGAAAACTGAGACTGGATCTTCCAAATTTTATATTGAAAGGTGGAAAAGATGGGGCAATTATTTCGGCAGGAAAAGCAGATGAAAGTGATTTGATAAAAAGAATCCTTTTGTCAAAAGAAAACAAAGATCATATGCCCCCAATAGAAAAACCTCAGCTCAGTAAACATGAGATGGACCTATTGTATTGGTGGATTAGTACCGGTGCTGATTTTAATAAAATGGTAAAAACCCTTCCTCAATCTGAAAAGATAAAACCAGTATTACTTTCTCTTCAGTCTGCCGAAATAAAGGAACTAGCAAAACTATCTGATATACCAGATCAAGCAGTAGAAAAAGCAGATGGGTTGGCCATTCAACAATTGAAGGCAAGAGGTATCGCAGTATCTCCTGTAGCACAAAACAGCAATTACCTGTCGGCAAACTATGTGGCCATTGAGGCGATGACGGATAAGGATTTGCAGTTATTGGCTCCATTGCGCAAGCAGCTGCTATGGCTTAAACTGGGCAAATCAACCCTCTCCGATCAGCAGATGGAAATAATTGCCAGCCTTTCATCCCTCACGCGTTTGTCGTTGGAAAGAACAGCCATCACCGACAAAGGAATACTGGCACTTCAAAAACTTGTATCTCTTCAGTATATTAATCTTGTAGGAACAAAGGTTACAGCGAAAGGTATGGCACAATTGAAAGGATTGAATCAACTCGAACAAATCTATTTGTACCAAACTTCCATAACAGGAAATGATTGGAGCGAACTTAAAAAAATATTTCCTAAGGCTGTCATTGATTCTGGCGGATATACAATGCCTTTGCTGGAAGGTGATACTTCCGAATTAAAAGCACCGATGATAAGAAAGTAAAAAATATAAAAAAATTAAATCAACAACAATGAAGAAAAAAGTATTGATCGCTATTGCCATTATAACAAGTTGCTTGGGTATGGTATACTTTTATCAACCAAAAGATAATGCATTAACACAATCAGAAAAAAAATCAGGATGGACATTATTATTTGATGGCAAAACGCTGAATGGCTGGCGGATGTACCAAAATATTGCTACCGAATGCTGGGGAATCAATAATGGAGAGCTCTATTGCAAGGGTGATAATAACGAAGAAAATAAACTTCGGGCGGACATCATCACTACCGAGAAATACCAAAATTTTGAATTATCCGTTGACTGGAAAATTGCCCCTGAATCAAATAGCGGAATTTTGTACCAGGTTACTGAACAACATGAAAAGCCCTATCTCAGTGGGCCGGAATATCAGATAATAGACGATATCGGCTTTCCACAAAAATTGGAAGAGTGGCAAATGACAGGATCTGATTATGCAATGTACACGGCTAGTTCAAGGCCTACCAACCCAATTGGCCAATACAATACCTCAAGAATTATAGTGAAAGGTACTCACCGAGAATATTGGTTAAACAATGTTAAAGTAGTAGATTTTGAAGCCTTTACTCCTGACTGGGAAAACCGAAAGGCTACTGGAAAGTGGAAGATTGCTCCAGAGTATGGAATAGCCAAAAGTGGCTATATCTGTTTACAGGATCATGGAGGTGGAGTATGGTTTAAAAATATTAAAATTAGAAAATTATAGCACCGACTAATTAAAAATATTTCAATTCGATTATAGATTTTTTTAATCAAAAAATGTATGAAGCAATTATTTTGTGTTTTACTGATAGCCAACTTCTTGTCTGTGCAGGGGCAAAAAATGCCTGCCGTTTACCCAATACCTTCCAAACCACAACTGGCTTGGCACGACATGGAATATTATTGGTTTACTCATTTTGGACCCAATACATTTACAGATAAGGAATGGGGGCATGGAGATGAACCCGAAGACATTTTCAATCCTACTCAATTGGATTGCAGGCAATGGGCTAAGCTTGCCAAAGCCGCTGGAGCAAAGGGTATTATCATCACTGCAAAACACCATGATGGTTTTTGCCTATGGCCAAGCAAATACTCCACTCATACTGTAAGGGAAAGTAAATGGAGAAATGGGAAAGGTGATGTGGTAAAAGAATTGTCGCTGGCCTGTAAAGAATTTGGATTAAAGTTTGGCGTGTACCTATCCCCGTGGGATCGTAACCATCCTAAATATGGAACGCCAGAATACAACCAAGTATTTGTAAATATGATGACGGAAATATTTGCAAACTATGGTCCGATTTGGGAATTTTGGTGGGATGGAGCCAATGGTGAAGGCCCTAATGGAAAGAAACAAGTGTACGATTGGGAATTGTTCAGAAATACTATCAAAAAACTCTCTCCTAATACAGTGGTGTTTAGCGATATAGGTCCACAAATACGATGGGTGGGCAATGAACAAGGTATTGCAGGTACCACCAACTGGAATTTGCTGAATGTAACTGGATTTTCAGCAGGTGCAGCTGGTCCTTCCACTGACACCCTCAACAGAGGAAATATGTTTGGTGAAAAATGGATACCTGCAGAATGCGATGTAAGCATTCGCCCAGGTTGGTTTTATCACAAAGAGGAAGATGCTAAAGTAAAAACCCCTGCCTATCTGTTTGACCTATACCTGAAATCTGTAGGACGTGGTGCTAATTTATTATTAAACATTCCCCCAGACCGCACTGGTCTTATTAATGCCAATGATTCGGCAGCATTAATAGGTTTTAAAAAATTGAAGGAGCGTAATTTTAGCACCAACCTTTTATTAAAAAAAGGCGTCATTCTAAAAAACAATATTTCCGGCAAGTCAACTATTCAGCTAACAGATAAAAAGCAAAGCAGTTTTGAAACATTATCAACTGGCGCTACTGCTGCAATTACTATTCAACTAAGCAGCTCCACAACGATCAATGCGATTCAACTGAGTGAGCCAATTGAGCTGGGACAGCGTATTTACAATTTTAGCATTCATTTAAAGGATGCAAAAGGCACCATATTAAAAGAAATCAAAGGCACTACCATTGGAAGAAATCGTATCCTTAGTTTCCCTTCTGTTACAGCACAACTGATAGAGATAATGATTGAGGGATCAAAGGAAACACCGCTTTTAAGTGAATTAGCGGCTTACCATATAGATGAAAATTTGGTTGAAAAATAACAATGAAGCATATTTTAGATGAAGTAAGGAATTAGGGATTTCCTTTTTAAAAAAAAATTTTT
>JBIKOV010000298.1:0-3799 GCA_044357815.1 Ferruginibacter sp.
AAAAACGGCCGAGGCCGCCCATGGAAGAATGTATCCCACTTTCTCTGCCTTTGGTAGTCTGGGTTCGGGATTCAATAGCAGAGCCAAAGAAATTACTGGTTCGCGCCAAATCCTCGCACCTATTGGAAAGGTATCTGTAGGAGCCACGGATTATTCCGTTTTTCCGAACCAGCCTTTTACCAGCTATAGCTATGGAAACTCCGCATTTTTTGATCAGGTTAACCTAAATTTCAGACAGTCGGTTGGATTGGCACTCAGTGTACCCATCTTTAATGGTGCACAGGCACGCACCAACTGGCAACGCAGTAAATTCAATATCCAAATTGTACAACTTCAAAAGGAAGGCGACAATCAAAAAATAAAACAGGATATTTACCAGGCTTATAACGCGGCCACTGTAGCGATGGAAAAATTCACTGCCAGTGAAAAAATTGTTGCCACCTCTCAACGCTCTTTCGAGTTTGCTCAAAAACGATACGAGGTAGGTATGCTGAGTACTTTTGAACTGATCACTAATCAAAATAATTTGTTTAGGGCCAAACTAGAAAGTGTACTAAACCAATTTGACTACGTTTTTAAAATGAAAGTACTAGAGTTTTATAGGGGGCAAGGACTGAAGTTGTAAAAAAGGCGGTGACTCACCGGAATATTAAAAATAAAAAAAGATTCAATATATGAGCAAGACTGTAAAATGGATTTTAATCGGACTAGTATTGTTAGTGGCTGTTCTCGGTGGCTTAAAATATGCCGGTGTATTTGGTAAAAAAGAAGGCACCAAGGTGACGGCCGAAAAAGTGCAGCGACGCGTGATTACCGAAATAGTAAATGCCAGTGGTAAAATTTACCCCGAAATAGAAGTAAAAGTAAGTCCGGATATCAGTGGAGAAATTACAGAACTGACCGTGCACGAAGGCGACAGTGTAACCAAGGGGCAAGTAGTAGCGCGCATTTATGCCGACATCTACAGCATACAAGCCAACCAGGCAGCCAGCGGTGTAGCACAAAGCCAAGCCCAAGTAGCCAATGCACAAGCATCATTGGAAGCATTAAAAGCCCAGCTTGAGCAGTCACAAAAAACTTACAACATGCAAAAGCAGTTGTTTGATGACAAGGTGATCAGCCGCAATGAATTTAATCTTTCAGAATCCAATTACAAAAGTGCTCAGGCTAATTACAATGCTGCCAAACAAGGTATCAAGGGCGGAATGGCAGCGGTGCAAAGTGCCCAGTCAAACCTGGCAAAAGCCAATAAAGATCTAGGGCGCACCGCCGTAGTAGCTCCGATGAATGGAGTGGTAAGTCTGCTCAATGTAAAGAAGGGGGAGCGGGTAGTAGGAAGCAATTTGATGTCGGGAACCGAAATACTTCGCATCGCCGATATGGCCAAAATTGAAATTCGTGTAGACGTGAGCGAAAGCGATATTCCAAAAGTTCATTTGGGCGACAGCGCCATCGTAACCGTAGATGCTTATAGCTCCCGTAAATTTAAAGGCTTGGTAACACAAATCGCCAGCAGCAACAATGGAGCGGCCAGCCAATCGGCCCTCGCCAATACCAGCACCGATGTTACTAACTACAAAGTATACGTGCGTTTATTGCCCGAAAGTTATTCTGATCTTTTAAATAAGGGGGCCTATCCTTTCCGACCCGGAATGAGTGCCAGCGCAGATATACAGACAAAAACCCATGCGAATGTATTAAGCGTTCCCATCAATGCAGTTACCACAAGAGAAATCAATGATAGCACTAAAAAAAATACCGGTGGTAAAGAAAATGAAACTGAAAAAGCAGTGGCTTTAGAAGACGAGCTGGAGGTAGTGGTATTTGTGGTGGATAAAGGAGGTTTGATAAAAAAGGTAAAAGTTGAAACCGCTATCCAAGATATTAATTACATAGAAATTACATCCGGTCTCAAAGAAGGCGACAATGTGATATCAGGCCCATATGATGTAGTAAGCAAATTATTGAAAGAAAAAGACAAGGTAAAAGTGGTAGAAAAGAAAGATCTGTTTGAAAAGAAAAAAGATTAACCCGCTTCTTACTCAACTCCTCCAAAATAGGATGAGTGAAAGGGTGTTTTAATCCCTACGATATATCAAAACCCCCATTTTCTAAGAAAGAAAAGTGGGGGCTTTGTTTTTAAATGATTGGGTGATGGAACCGCTTTTCATTTACTCAAACAGCGCTTCTGCTATGACTACGCTTTCGGATTTGCCCACATCCACTAGCTTGTCGCCACTGTGATCAAATCCGATAATTGAATTGGCTGCTGCTAGATCGAGATATGCTGCTATGATTGAAAACTTTCCCTGCTGCTGTATCAATGAAAATATTTTCGGCTCATACACTACCACACAACTATAGGCCCTCTCTATAAGATTGGGTTTTGGAATTGATATTTTCTCTTCTCCTGTCTGCGCGTTTTTCCAACCGCACAATCGGTTGCCCTCATCAAACAATAATACCCTAGAAGATTTTCGATTGGTGACACCCATGGTGATCAATGGCCTATGTTGCTGATGATAAGCTATCAGTTTTCCCAGATCCAAATTGGTCAATATATCTACATTTAAAGAAATAAACGGCTCGTCCCCTTCCAACAAATACTGGGCTTTCATTAATCCTCCTCCAGTTTCCAATACTTCCTTTGTTTCATCACTGATTGAAATATTACTTCCCCATCCATCATTTTCCTTGATGGCCTCCCTGACCTGGTTGGCGAAATGATGCACATTCACTACCACCTCTGTAATGCCATACTGCTGCAGATATTCGATATTGCGTTGCAATAAGGATTTGCCGTTCACCATTGCTAATGCCTTAGGATGCGCATCCGTCCAGGGTTTGAACCTAGTGCCAAGTCCGGCAGCGAAAATAATTGCCTTCATATTTTGTACGCTTTAGTTGGTAAACCTTGAAAATTTCAACGTTTCCAGTTTTCCCTGTTCTGGTGAGAAAGTTCTATTTTAACTTTAAACTTATTTCTTAGATGCCTGGTAATTGCTTCGGCTGCGTATACACTTCTGTGTTGGCCGCCAGTACAACCGAAATTAATGACCAAATTTTCGAAACCCCTGCGGATATACTCTTCTACTGAAATGTCGATGATACTATATACGCTATTCAAAAAATCAGGCATCTTGGTTTGTTGCTCTAGGAAATCTTTTACCGGTTTATCTAAGCCAGACAAATGTTTGTACTCATCAAATCTTCCTGGATTCAAAATTCCTCTCATATCAAAAACAAAACCTCCTCCATTTTTTGTTTCATCTTTTGGATAACCAGTTTTGATAAAGGAAAAACTGTTTACATTAACCAATAAAGGTGTATCCACGCTAGCCTGCAGAGGCGTAAATTCATTGATCACTTCTTCGCTAGTACATAATTCCAATACCTTTTTAAACTCAGGCAATGAAAGTCCTACTGTTTGGTGATTGATAAACCATTGTAAGTTTTGTACGGCCAACGGTATGCTGGTTAAAAAATGGGCTTTGCGCTCAAATAGCCCGCGGAAGCCATATGCACCCAATACCTGCAATAAACGGATTAACACATATCCATTATATTGACTCCTGAAAACATCTCGATCTACCGGCACATTCACTGCTTTTTCAAAAGCGTCGATATAATCTTCCAGCAGCAATCGTTTCCATTCATCCGAAAGATTCGCTTTTGCCTGCCAAAGAAGAGAAGCCACATCATACTGAGGAGCTCCTTTCATACCTCCCTGGTAATCTATAAAATGGACCTCGTTATCAGGCGTCACCATAATATTTCGACTCTGAAAATCGCGAAACAT
>JBIKOV010000087.1:0-13648 GCA_044357815.1 Ferruginibacter sp.
CAGGTTACCGGATGATTTAACGATGGTAGACAAAAGTCTTGCCCCGTTGCAGGATGCTCAACAGGCAATCCGTTTTATTAGAAGCAATGCAAGTCAATGGGGGATCAAGGCCAATCAAATTGGTATTATGGGATTCTCTGCCGGAGGACATTTAGCTTCCACCGCTGCCACCCATTTTAATTTTAAAGCGGATCCTAGTAATTCAGATACTACCTCTGCTCGACCAGATTTTGCTATATTGATTTATCCAGTAATCAGCTTTGATATTTCAATTGCTAATATGGGTTCTAGAAATAACTTAATTGGTACCAAAGCTTTAGATAGTGCAATCAATTTTTTCAGTAGTGAATTTCAAGTTGCCAATAATACACCCCCTTCATTTTTAGTACACGCTGGGGATGATTCTGCAGTGCCTGTAGAGAATAGTGTCCGTTTTTACCAAGCTTGTATAAAAAATAAAGTGCCTGCCGAAATGCATTTGTATCCAAAAGGGGGACATGGTTTTGGTATGAAGAATAAGACTACAGATGACAACTGGCTTGAAAGATTGAGGAATTGGATGAACCGTTTGTAAAGAGAAGAATCGACAAACCTATACAATTTTAACCAAAGAATTTCAATAATACGATCATTAGCTTATGAATGACAGAAGTACTGCTTTCCAACCTTCGCAAATTTCACAGCGAATTGATGCGCACCAACATTTCTGGAAATTTGATCCTGTTCGTGATAGTTGGATTAATAACGAGATGTTGGTTATTCAACGAGATTTTTTGCCTCAGGATCTCCAGCCTTTATTGAGTGACAACAAAGTGGATGGATGTGTGATTGTTCAATGTGATCAAAGTGAAAATGAAAACGAATTTCAATTGAATCATGCAGCTCATTTTGATTTCATCAAAGGGGTAGTAGGCTGGGTTGATCTGCAATCCTCCGCAGTGGAAGACCGATTGGAATTTTATCATTCTTTTAATAAGATGAAAGGTTTCCGTCATATTTTACAAGGCGAATCAGATAGGGCGATGATGCTCCGACCTGCATTTAAAAATGGGATCAGTAAATTGCAAAAATTTGGATTCACTTACGATATCCTGATTTATCCTGATCAACTTGATTATGTTAGGGAGCTCGTTGCTGCTTTCCCTTACCAAAAATTTGTGATCGATCATGTCGCTAAACCTAATATCAAAGCCAAAACTATAGTAGAATGGAAAAAAGGAATCGAAGCCTTGGCTGAATATCCCAACTTGTACTGCAAAATATCGGGGATGGTTACGGAAGCCGATTGGAAAAATAGGGGAAAGGAAGACTGTAATCCCTATATGGATGTGGTGGTGGAGTCATTTGGCACCAACCGGATTATGTTTGGTTCCGACTGGCCAGTTTGTTTGGTGGCAGCTAGCTATCAACAAACTATGGAAATAGTAATGAATTATTTTTCTTCTTTTACAGAATCCGAGCAACAGGATTTTTTCGGATTGAATGCTATTGAATTTTATAATCTTTAATTGTAAACACTTAATATTAACACGATGAAACATTTATTTAAAATCACATTATTTCTTTCAATTATTTTGGTGTCTTTCACCCAACCTGTCAGAAAGGTAAAAATACTTTTTTTTGGTGATTCTATTACCCAAGCGGGAGTATCGCCCAATGGATATATCGTAAAAATGGATAGTATTATCAAGCAGTCCCATTTATCAGATTCAATCGAATTGGTTGGTGCTGGTATTGGGGGAAACAAAGTATATGATCTCTACCTGAGAATGGAAGATGATGTAATGAAACAGCATCCAGATGTAGTGATGATTTATGTCGGCATTAATGATGTGTGGCATAAGGCTGGCGCTGGAACTGGAACAGATGCAGATAAATTCGAAAAATTTTACCGTGCTATTATAAAAAAATTGCAGGAAAAGAATATTAAAGTAATCGTTTGTACGCCATCTGTAATTGGAGAGCGGAACGATAATTCTAATCAACAAGATGGCGACCTAAACAACTATAGTAATATCATACGTAATATTGCTAAAGATATGTCATTGCCTGTATGCGATCTTCGTAAAGCTTTTGCAGCGTATTTAAAAATCAATAACCCTTCTAATTTGGAAAAGGGAATTCTTACTTCCGATAGGGTTCATCTCACTCCAAAGGGTAATTTATTTGTAGCAGGCGAAATGTGGAAAGTATTACAAAATAATATTCACTAGTCATCGGGTATTAATTTTTTATAATGGTTGCCTACAAGTTTGTCCGCAAGGGATTTACTATGCAAATAGCCTAAACTTTTATATTTAGATTAAGTGTACTCATAAAATAATTAAATAAAAAATTACATGTTACTCTCTAAAAATAACCTTAAAAACATTGATGCTGGAAATGTATCTGTTTTTGATGAAAGCTTGTTTGCATTGCCAGAAAAAGTATTGCAATTTGGTACCGGCGTTTTACTTCGTGGACTACCTGATTATTTTATTGATAAAGCAAATAGAAAGGGGATATTTAATGGAAGAGTAGTGGTGGTAAAATCAACTGATGGCGGCGATGCGGTTGCCTTTGATAACCAGGATGGATTGTACACTTTGTGTATGCGCGGGCTGGTAAATGGACAATCTGTAGAAGAAAATGTAATATCGTCTTCTATAAGTCGCGTATTAGCTGCGGCCACCCAATGGGCGGAAGTGATTCAATGTGCTCATAATCCTGCTTTGCGCATTATTATATCTAATACTACCGAGGTGGGGATAGAACTGGTGAAAGAAGATATCAATCATCAACCGCCCATTTCTTACCCTGCCAAATTATTAGCTTTTTTACATGAGCGCTACAAGGCTTTTGATGGAAGTTCAACAGCTGGTATGGTGATTGTTCCAACAGAGTTGATTTCTGATAATGGAAAAAAATTAAAGGCGATTGTATTTGAATTGGCTCAGCTAAACGGTTTAGAAGAAAATTTCATAGCGTGGCTTCAGCATAACAATCATTTTTGCAATTCATTGGTAGATAGAATTGTTCCTGGAAAACCTGCAGCTGACAAAAATAAGTTATTGGAAGCTCAATTGGGTTACCAAGACGACTTAATTACCATGAGCGAGGTGTACAGTCTATGGGCCATTGAAGGAAATCAGCATGTTAAAGATATTTTGTCTTTTGCCTCAGTAGATAGTGGTATTGTCATTACCGATAATATTACCCATTTTAAGGAGCTTAAATTAAGGTTACTAAATGGTACGCATACACTCAGTTGTGGGGTGGCATTTTTAGCAGGCTTTACTACTGTAAAGCAAGCCATGAGCGACGAAGTGCTGGGTGGTTTTGTTAAGCAGCTGATGATCGACGAAATTGCTCGTGCAATTCCTTATCCTATTGCCGAAACGGACTCGGCGGAATTTTCCGCAAAAGTGATCGACCGTTTTAGTAATCCAAGTATAGAGCATCAGTGGATCAGTATTACCCTGAATTACACTTCCAAATTAAAGATGAGGGTGGTACAGGTTTTACAATGCTACAATGAAAAATACGCTTCTGTTCCAGAAAAAATTTCTATAGGATTTGCTGCCTGGCTATTATTTATGAAGGTGGTTAAAACAGAAGGAAATGGTTATTGGGGAGAGTTGAATGGTCAACCTTATCCAATCAAAGATGATATGGCGGGTTATTTTTTCAATCATTGGCAAAATTTATCACCCGAAAATTTGGTAAAAAAAGTGTTAAGTGATGTCGCTTTGTGGGATGTTGATCTTACAAAGATTCCAGGATTTGCTGCCAGCGTTACCGCTAATTTAGTTCAAATGATGCAGCAGGGTGTATTGTCGGTGATTCAAAAAAACAAGTAAAATAGTTTGTTTATCTTATTGAGATATTCCGTTATAAGCATTTGCAGATGCTGCAAATTGTCGGAGGTATTGATCAGCGGATGAAAGGTATTGGCTTTGTTTATAAAAAATAAACGAGCCCATTGTGTAAAATGAGTGTTGTAGTGTATTAGGTCTGTATTCTAATGTAATAATATATTTACAAATTACGGCACTCCGAAAATATAGTAAAAATTGTATGAAAAGTTTTTTAGATGAAAATTTCTTGTTGCAAACCGATACGGCTAGGCAATTGTATCATGGGTTTGCAAAGGAGATGCCCATTATTGATTACCATAACCATCTGATGCCTGAACAGATTGCCAATGATATTAATTTCGAAAATCTTACCCAGATTTGGCTGTACGGCGATCATTATAAATGGAGGGCCATGCGAGGCAATGGTGTCAATGAAAAGCATTGTACAGGGGCTGCCACGGATTATGAAAAATTTGAGCAGTGGGCTGCTACAGTGCCCTATACGTTGCGAAATCCTTTGTATCATTGGACACATCTTGAACTGCAACGCTATTTCGATATAGACAAAATTCTTTCGCCTGATACTGCAAAAGAAATTTATGACACTTGTTCCGCAAAATTGAAAACACCTGAGTATTCTGTCAAAAATTTACTGCGAAAAATGAATGTGAAAGTGCTTTGTACTACAGATGACCCCACCGATTCATTGGTCCATCACCAAAAAATAAAGTCAGATGGATTTGAAATTAAAGTATTACCTACCTTTCGTCCGGATAAGGCTATGAACGTAGATGATGTTGACAGTTTCAATGCTTATGTAAATAAATTGCAAGCCGTTTCAAATATTTTGATTGCCAACTGGGATGATTATCTGCAAGCATTAAAAAGTAGGCATGATTTTTTTGCAGAAAACGGTTGTTGTGTAAGTGACCACGGTCTGGAACAGTTATATGCAGTGGATTACCAAGAATCAGAAATAAAAAATATTTTTCGAAAATTAACAGCTGGTGAAACCATCTCGCAGCCGGAAAATATCAAATTCAAATCTGCCATGTTGGTTAAGTTTGCCGAATGGGATCATGAAAAAAAGTGGGTACAACAGTATCATTTGGGAGCACTCAGAAACAACAATGCCAGGATGTTGAAAACCTTGGGTCCAGATACCGGGTGGGATTCCATCGGTGATTTTTCACAAGCAAAGCAGTTGTCTAAATTCTTAGACCGCTTAGATACCACCAATCAATTGGCTAAAACAATTTTGTACAATCTTAATCCAGCTGACAATGAATTGATGGCGGCCATGATTGGTAATTTTAACGACGGAACTGTTGCCGGAAAAGTGCAATTTGGCTCATCCTGGTGGTTTTTGGACCAGAAGGATGGGATGACCCAGCAGATCAATGTCTTAAGCAATATGGGCTTGCTGACTAGGTTTGTAGGGATGCTTACGGATAGTCGCAGTTTCATGAGTTACCCAAGGCATGAATATTTCAGGAGAATTCTTTGTAATATTTTTGGAGAAGAAATCGAAAAGGGTGAACTGCCCAATGATATGGTGTGGACTGGAAAAGTGATTCAGGATATTTGTTATAATAATGCGAAAGAATATTTCGGATGGTAATTCTCTTTTTGTGGAAATAAAAAAGTGCAGCATAACATGCTGCACTTTTTTTATCTAAAAAATTAAATGAATTCAGTTATCAGATACGTACTTTGATTACCAGTTTTCTGATGGAATGGTCATTCACTGCAATCATGGGTGCATGAACATCTTCAGGGAAAAGAATGGCGAATTGTCCATTAGTCAATTGAAAAAACATATCTGGGGCGTCATCATAAAAACTGACATCTTTATCCGAATTGTATTCACCCTTCAATTTAGTGCAATGTTGGCGAGGCTTCCAGCCAAAGGTTTCATTACCACTAATACAAAGTTGAATATCTATATTTTTATTGTGACATTCAAATTTGGCGATCGATTCTGCTGCTGCCATTCCTTTTTTATCTGAAAAGATGGCCAGTAAGCCATCACTAATTTCGTACTTACCTATTTCAATATTTGCTAGGTCTACACTGGCAATGTATTCAAATGCTTTGGCAAAAAGAGGATGAATACAAGTGTATTTTGCTGCATTTTCTAAACTGTCTATAATCATGTGAGAAGGTATTTTATATAATGAATCTGTAAAATGGACTTTCAAAAAAAATAGAGGAAGCAGGCACCTACCTAAACATCTAAACCCTAAACCCCCCAAACTCTAAACCCCTAAACCAAAAAGGACTATCGCTGCACCCTACCACTACCATCGCCTTTCACTAGTTCGTTCACTTCGCTTAAGGTTGCATGATTCAAATCGCCAGGGATCGTGTGCTTGAGCGCAGATGCTGCTACACCAAATTCAGCGGCATCTGGCATACTCATTCCAGTTACAAGACCATATATTAGGCCACTGGCGAAACTATCGCCACTGCCTACACGATCCACAATCCTTACTTCGTATTGTTTGGTATGGTAAAATTCATTGCCGTCATAAACTAGGGCGCTCCATCCATTGTCGCTAGCACTATGACTTTCCCGCAAAGAGGATGCAATGAACTTGAAACCGAACTTATCTTTCATTTGTTTGAATACATCTTTAAAACCATCCAGGTTTAGTTCTCCTTTGGTAACATCTGTATCCTTTGCTTTAAAGCCAAGGGTAGTGTCCGCATCTTCTTCGTTTCCAATGCACACATCTACATGTTGACAAAGTCGGCTCATTACTTCACGTGCTTTTTCTTTGCTCCATAATTTTTTACGGAAATTTAGATCGATACTTGTTGTGATTCCTCTTGCCTTTGCTGCTTTTAAAGCGGCTTCGGTTAGTGCTGCTGCTTTATCACTTAGGGCAGGAGTAATACCGGTGGTATGAAACCAATCGGCCCCTTCAAATATTTTATCAAAGTCGAATTCACTGGCGTCAACTTCTGCGATAGATGCACCTGCTCGGTCATATACTACTTGCGATGCTCTCATTGAGGCACCCGTTTCTAAAAAATAAATCCCTAATCTATCCCCACCTCTAGCAATATATTGCGTATCTACTCCATAGCGGCGCAAATGGTTGATAGCAGATTGTCCGATTGGATTGTTAGGTACTTTCGTTACAAATGTTCCATTCAATCCGTAATTGCACAAAGCGGCCGCTACATTGGCTTCTCCACCACCATAGGTTATATCAAAGGAATCGGCCTGAACAAAACGTTTAAAATCGGGCGTAGATAAACGCAACATAATTTCTCCAAGGGTAACTACTTTTTTGGACATAGTATTAAATTTAAATATATTTATGTTAAATGGGAAAAATAATTTTCAAAGTTCTTAATTAATTATTATAGCAACAAAGATAAAGGATTAATTTCACGCACTATTTGCGCAATCGTTTAAGTAAATATTTAATGGGGTATGGTTAATTAAAAATAATATTGGTTATAAATAAAAGATATTAAATTATGAAAAAACAAATTGTATTGTCGCTGATTCCTCAACAGGGTATTTTACCACTTTTTTTTAATAAAGATGAACAAGTTAGTATTGAATTAATGAAGGCTTTATATAGTGCGGGTATCCGTGCTATTGAGTATACGAATAGGGGGGAAGCTGCACTCGCTAATTTTAAAGCAATGCGTAAAGTATGTGATACGGAATTAAAAGATATGTATCTAGGTATTGGCACGATTAAGAATGGCGAAATGGCACAAACTTTTATAGATGCGGGTTGTGATTATATTATTTGCCCAGGTCTGGTGGAATCTGTGGCGAAGGTTGCCGATGCCAATGGGATGCTTTGGGTGCCGGGTTGTATGACGCCCTCAGAAGTAATTGCTGCCGAAAATTTGGGAGCAAGAATGATCAAATTGTTTCCAGGAAATATCCTTGGAATGGAGTTCATGCAGGCCATCCGTGAGTTGTTCCCTAATTTATTGTTCATGCCTACCGGAGGGGTGGATACCACCAAAGAAAATATTGAGGGGTGGTTCAAATCTGGCGTTTGTGCGGTAGGTATGGGAAGCAAGCTCGTTACAAAATCAGTAATGGAAAATAAACAATATCAAGAACTGATTGCTGCTACTAAGCAGGTGCTAGCTATTATCCAAGCCTGTAAAAAATAAATAAACTGCTGTTATATGAATCAAACTACCATTGGTAAATACAGGTGGACCATCTGTTCGCTATTGTTTTTTGCTACTACCGTAAACTATTTAGATCGCCAGGTATTGAGCCTGTTGGCGCCCGACCTTTCTAAGGAGTTTGGTTGGACCAACAGTGATTATGCTAATATCACTGCCGTATTTCAGTTTGTGTACGCTATTTCCATGTTGTTTGCAGGGCGGATTATTGATAAGTTGGGAACTAAATCCGGCTATACCTGGGCAATCATTATATGGTCTGTCGGAGCTATCGTTCACGCATATTCTATCTTTATCGGACAAGTAGCAGTAAATATACTTGCATTAGTAGGCCTAGCAGCAGTTCCTGTTTCTATTGCAGGATTTATGATTTCACGTGCTTTATTGGCTATTGGTGAAGCAGGTAATTTCCCTTCTGCCCTCAGGGCTACCGCAGAATATTTCCCAAAAAAGGAGCGTTCTTTTGCTACAGGGATCTTTAACTCTGGGACTAATGTCGGTGCTATTTTGGCGCCCCTAACTGTTCCTTGGATAGCCACACAATGGGGGTGGGAGACTGCCTTTATATTAATAGGAGCACTTGGCTTTGCCTGGTTGGTTTTTTGGCGTATTTTTTATGATAAACCTGAAAATCAAAAAAGATTATCTGCTAAAGAATTGGAATATATTAATATGGATTCGGGAGAAGAAATCGTTAGCAGTTCTGATAAAGTAAAAATATCCTGGACTAAATTATTTGGGTACAAACAAACATGGGCATTTGCATTTGGCAAATTTATGACGGATGGTGTTTGGTGGTTTTTTCTGTTCTGGTTGCCCAAATATTTAGAAGCACAGTACGGCATGGTGAAAACAGAGATCATGCTTCCCTTGGCAGTTTTATACAGCATGACAATGTTTGGAAGTATTGGTGGAGGTTGGTTTCCTATGTATTTTATTAAAAAGGGTTTTTCTCCATACGATGGCAGAATGAAAGCGATGTTGCTGATTGCATTTTTTCCCCTGTTGGTTTTGGCGGCACAGCCACTCGGAAGCTATACTTTTTGGATTCCTGTAATTTTAATTGGCATAGGAGCATCTGCTCACCAAGCCTGGTCTGCAAATATTTTCACTACGGTTTCCGACATGTTTCCTAAAAAAGCAATCGGCTCTGTAATCGGAATCGGAGGCATGGCAGGAGGTTTTGGGGGGGTGGTGATGTCAAAATTAGGCGGCGCCTTTTTTGATCATTATAAAGCACTTGGACATATCCAAACCGGTTATACTATTATGTTTTCAATTTGTGCAGTTTCTTACTTGATTGCTTGGTCTGTGATGAAATTATTGGTTCCGGTTTACAAACCAATCCAGGATCTGTAATTTTTAATTAAGGGCCTTTCGATATTTTGTTTAAGTCGGTTTTAATTTATATGGATATCTAATCTATAAAATGTAAAAATGATTCTTTTTGTTATGAGTCTAGTTTTTATAGTCTTTAGGGTTATTAAAAAATATTCATTTTAATAAACTAAATTACTGCATTAAATGAATTGCAAATTATTGACAGTAACGTTAGGGATAAGTATTAGCATAACATTATTTGCGCAAAAAAGCAAAAATCAATTCATTGGATTTCCAAATACGATAGCACCTGTTGTTGTAATCAAGGGCTTGTCCGATGAGGGTTTGCTGGAAGTGGTGCAACGTCAAACTTTTCGATTCTTCTGGCATTATGCTCATCCAGTAAGTGGCCTAGCACTGGAAAGGAGTAACACGGTGAAGGCCAATTATTATTGGGATTATATCATTGAGGCTTATGATGAACCCAATCTAAGTAAAGGTGTTTTTGGTTCTGAGGATTGCGCCATCGGGGGAACAGGGTTTGGAATCATGGCTACCATTTTGGCGGTTGAGCATGGATGGATTGGTCGAGATACGGCGGTAAAAAGACTTATCCAAATTGCCGATTTTTTACTTAAGGCTGATTGTTATCATGGAATCTATCCTCATTTCATCAATGGAAGTACTGGAAAAACTGTGCCATTCGATCGATTGGATGATGGAGCAGATATTGTGGAAACTTCCTACCTGATGATGGGGTTTTTATGTGCTAGAGAATATTTCAACTACAACAATATCCAAGAAAAATATTTATCCAAAAGGGTTGATCAGATTTGGGGAGCAGCCAATTGGAACTGGCATACTAATAATAGTAACAGATTATATTGGCATTGGAGTCCACGCAATGACTTTGATATGAATTTTCCTGTTTGGGGATGGGATGAGTGTTTAATCACTTACATTCTCTCTGCCGCCTCACCCAATCATGGTATTTCAAAAATGGTGTACGACTCTACCTGGTCGGGTAGTTCGGGATGGGCCAATGGGAAAAAATATTACGGGTATTCATTGCCGTTAGGTAATTATGAAAAAGGGGGGCCATTGTTTTTTGAGCAGTATACGTTTATTGGTATTAATCCCAATCGTTTAACAGATAATCTGGGTATTAATTATTTTGAGCAAGGTAAAAACCATACCCTTATCAACGGTGCCTATTGTATTGAAAACCCAAAAAATCATAAAGGTTATAGCGAAAAATGTTGGGGCCTCACTGCTGGAGATAGTTTTAAAGGCTATGCAGTACACTGTCCTGAAACAGATCTGGGAGTAATCCAATCCACTGCAGCCATTTCTTCAATGCCCTATACACCTAAATTTAGTATGCAGGCATTGAAACATTTTTATTATGATCTGGGAGATAAAATTTGGAGTCAGTATGGGTTTTTTGATGGCTTTAGTGAATCCCATAATTGGTTTGAAAAAAGTCACTTTGCTATTGATCAGGGGCCAATTATTGTGATGATAGAAAATTACCGAACAGGGTTACTATGGAATTTATTTATGAAAATACCTGCAATTCAAAATGGATTAACTAAACTTGGGTTCAAATCTGGTAGTCGAGAATTTTGTAAAATGCATTTAACCTCTTAACTTTTAGACTAAAAAAATGAATCCATCCATATCCCGTCAACAATTTTTACAGCAAACTACGCTCGCTACCGCTGCTTTATTATTATCCTCGCTGGAGGGTTTTGCCTTATCGAATCAGTCTAAAAAAGTCAAGATTGCCATTATTGGTTGCGGTAGTGTTTCTACACAGTACTTACCCCATTTATCAAAATCTAGTTTTGTCGAAATCGTTAGTGTTTGTGATATCATAGAGGAACGTGCCATCATCCGTTCAAAAGAGTACAATGTGCCGAATTACTACTCACATATCGATCAATTGCTTTCTGGTGTTGCTTTTGATTTGATGCTAACGCTTACGGATATGCAGGAACATGGTCGGCTCAATAAACAGGCATTGGAGGCAGGTAAAAATGTTTGGAGCGAAAAGCCTTTAGCTAATACTTATCTAGAGGGTAGGGCTTTACTGGACTTGGCAAAGCTCAAAAAGCTGCGTATTTGGGGAGCACCAGCTGTGGTCAATAGTCCGCAGTTTGCTTTTATGTCAAAGGTAATTCAGGAGGGAAAATTGGGAAAGGTTTCCAGTGCTCACGCACATTATGGTCATACTGGCCCTACCTGGTCGGCTTTTTTTTATGAAAAGGGTGGCGGAAGTTTGCCCGACTTAGGGGTTTATAACCTTGCAACACTAACGGGTTTGCTGGGGCCGGCCAGATCGGTAATAGCGATGACTAGTATCATTACTCCTGAACGTACGGTCGATAACAAAGGGAAAATTAAAGTAGTTGCTGAAGATAATACGCATGTGATAATGGAACATGCAGGCGGTATTTTATCACACGTACAATGCGGCTTTAATTTTTTTGATCCACATGGCCACAAGGGAAAAGATGAAGCCAATCATAGCATTCAAATTTGGGGGTCTCAGGGAAATATGTCGCTGGTTGGCTACGATTGGGCTCCTCATGGAGTTGATATGGTAACACAGGGACATGAATTATCTCAAAGATTTGTTCCCGATCCTGGAGCCTATGTATGGCAGCAAGGAGCTACAGTAATTTCGGAATCCCTCATCAATGGAACTGAACCACTGATTGCAGCTGAACATGCATTACATGTACTTGAAATCATTGAGGCTGCTCGGGAATCTGGTGCCATTGGCAGAAGAATCAGTCTGAAGTCCACTTTCAAATGGCCAATTATTTAGTGGTTTAAATTGTTTTGTCTAAAATTCTGATTCCCCCTATATCTTTTTTATGGAAAAATTCCAATTGCCAAAGGACGAAATTACTACCTCTTGCCGTTGTTGGTCTCGCCGTTGTTGGTCTTGCCGTTGTTGGTCTTATTGACCAACAACCGAATTTAGTAGTGGTTTTATCCATTGCTGAAATTACCCTAATTCAACGCTTCGCATGTTGGTCAAAAGACCAACATGGGCGTATACTTCAATTGGAAATTATATCGTCAGCCGCGGTTGTTGGTCTCGCCGTTGTTGACCTTTTGACCAACAACCGAATTTAGCAGCGCTGTTATCCATTGCTGAAATTACCCTAATTCAACGCTTCGCATGTTGGTCAAAAGACCAATATGGCCGTATATTTCATTTGGAAATTATATCGTCAGCCGCCGTTGTTGGTCTTGCCGTTGTTGGTCTTTTGACCAACAACCGAGTTTAGGAGTGCTATTATCCATTGCTGAAATTACCCTAATTCAACGCTTCGCATGTTGGTCAAAAGACCAACATGGGCGTATACTTCAATTGGAAATTATATCGTCAGCCGCGGTTGTTGGTCTCGCCGTTGTTGTTTTTATTAATAAGTAACCGAAACGTAAAATATTGTATTGTTGTTATTCGTATATTGTTGTATTATATTAGGGAAATGGAGCAATACCCTGCATACTGGCCTCAATTTTATACTAGCACCATTTTAACTTGGAAACCTTTACTAAAGCCAGATAAATACAAAGAAATTATAATTAGTAGTCTTCAATACCTAACAGCTAATAAGCAAATCACCCTTTATGCATTTGTAATAATGAGTAATCATATTCATTTGATTTGGCAAGTACTATCTGGCAATACACTAGAGAATGTGCAGCACAGTTTTATGAAATATACAGCTCAACGAATAAAATTTGATTTGGTGAAACATCATCCAAGAGTGCTTGAACAATTCAGGGTAAATGCAAAGGATCGAACATACCAATTTTGGGAAAGGAATTCATTAGGTATTGAATTACGGACAACTAAAGTATTTATGCAAAAGTTGGAATATATACACTGGAATCCAGTTAAAGCAGGCTTGTGCAGTTTGCCTGAAGAATTTCATTTTTCATCTGCCCGTTTTTACTGGACTGGGGTGGATGATTTCAATATGCTTACCCATTGCTAAAATTACTCTATTTCAACGCCTCGCATGTTGGTCAAAAGACCAAGATGGGCTTATACTTCATTTGGGAATTATATCATCATCCGCCGTTGTTGGTCTCGCCGTTGTTGGTCTTTTGACCAACAACCGAATTTAGCAGCGCTGTTATCCATTGCTGAGATTACACTAATTCAACGCTTCGCATGTTGGTCAAAAGACCAACATGGGCTTATACTTCATTTGGGAATTATATCATCATCCGCCGTTGTTGCTCTTGCCGTTGTTGGTCTTTTGACCAACAACCGAGTTTAGGAGTGCTGTTATCCA
>JBIKOV010000347.1:0-2981 GCA_044357815.1 Ferruginibacter sp.
GCTTATTGGGGCTGCAATCAATATATTGTACAACGTGCATTGGGAGCCGATTTGAAGACAGCAAGAAAAGGGATTTTATTTGCCGCCTTTTTAAAGTTATTGATTCCTTTAATTGCAGTATTACCTGGTATTGTGATGTATGTTCTCCATAACAAAGGTTTATTTCATCAAGAAATGTCGGATGGAGCTGGAATTATCAAACCCGATCATGCTTATCCAACGCTGATGAACTTATTGCCTGCTGGCCTAAAGGGAATTGCTTTTGCGGCACTCACAGCAGCTATCGTTGCTTCATTGGCAGGTAAAGCCAATAGCATTTCTACCATTTTTTCGTTGGATATCTACAAGAAATTTTTTAACAAAGAAGCAAGTGAACGCAAAATGGTTTTGGTGGGAAGATGGGCAGTAGTTATTTCAATGGTGATTGCAGGTATCGTAACACCCGCTTTAAAGTCGCTTGACCAAGCCTATCAGTTTATACAGGAATATGTAGGTTTTATTTCTCCCGGTGTGCTGGCTATTTTCTTGTTAGGATTTTTCTGGAAAAAAACTACTGCTAAAGCAGCGATGGCAGGTGCATTATTAACGATCCCTATTTCAACGGTATTGAAGTTTTTACCGGTTTGGTCAAATGGTGCTTTTCCTGACTATCCTTTTTTAGATAGAATGACAATTGATTTTGTTGCTATCGTACTGATTATGATTACGATGAGTCTTGTTAATCCTAGAAAAGATTCTGATACCCATACGATTGAAATTGACACTTCGATGTTTAGAATTACCACTGGATTTGCTATTGGGTCAATTATTATTTTTGGCATCCTTTCGGCATTGTATACCGTATTTTGGTAACTGTTTTAGACTTTCTTAAAACATTTTAAATTCAATAAGGGCCATTTTTGAGCCCTTATTGAATTTAAAATCTAGAAAGAATATTCAATATTTATCATTATTATTAAATACGTATCGAGTAATTGTACCCGTATGGCTTATAGGTCCTATATCTTTTTGCTGTTGGCTGTTGGATAATTAATTGATTCAATTCAAAGTATATAATTCAATTTCACATCTTTGGATAATAGGGCTGTCAACTGATGAAAATTTGAAGGAAAAGTCTGATATTTGCTCATTGGTATTTTAATCGATAATTTTTTATCTATTTAGTTTTAAAACTAAAAATTCAATGAAAAAACAAACCATCTTCATTACTGTATTGTTTGGTTTACAATTATTTTTTTTAGGTAATCTTGTAGCACAGAAAACAGTAAAAATTGGCAACCAAACCTGGACTACTACCAATCTGGATGTAAGCAATTATAGAAATGGTGATATAATTCCTTATGTGGAAGATGCAACGGAATGGGCTAAATTAACCAAAGGGGCTTGGTGCTATTATGATAACAAAAGCGCTAATGGCCCTATTTATGGTAAATTATATAATTTATATGCTGTAACTGACAAACGAGGTTTGGCGCCCAAAGGCTTTCATATCCCAACAGATGCAGAGTGGACCATATTAACTGAGTATTTAGGAGGTAGTAACTTAGCCGGTGGTAAAATGAAAGAAGCTGGTACTTCACATTGGCTAAGTCCAAATACCGGAGCTACCAATAAGAGCGGTTTTAAAGCGCTTCCGGGCGGATATCGATATAGTGGCGGCACATTCGGCTTTTTTGGTAATTATGGTCTATGGTGGAGTTCTAGTGAAGGTGGTAATGATATCCTTGCTTGGGATCGCTTCCTATACTTTAACGATGCTGTTGTTGGAAGGTTTGATGACTTTGAGCGAAGTGGTATGTCAGTTCGTTGTATAGCGGATTGATCGCTTAATCGATCTATTCTTGAATACTCATTAGAATGAGAATTGCTAAAGTAATTGATTATTACAAAAATGCCGTTAAGATTTCTGGCTGTCAGTTTAGATTCAGAGCTATAAAAAATCTAACAATGAAAAAAACAATTACAGCAACAATATTAACAATTCTAATATGTTTTCATTTCTCTGGTTGTAAGAACAATAGAACAGCCATTGACTCTAAAACTTTGGAAGAAATAGAGGCTAAACTTTCCCGGAATCTCAACAACTCAGAGAAGAAGCCAAATATTAAGCTTGACAGAATGTTTTTCCAATCACCTAAAACTGAGATGTGGGATACCTGGTTGTATTATGAGAAAGGAACGTTTCATTTATTTTGGCTGGACGGGCCAATTCCTAATTGGGATAGTCATGTAAAAGCAACTTCAGATAATGGAGTTGATTGGTATTATCGTGGTTCAATACATCAAAAACCGGATAGCCTCCAATGGACAGGAACAGGGCATACATGGAAAGCGCCCGATTTTGAAAACAATCATTTATACATTACAAATTATTCAGAATGTAAAATAGGACGTACCAATCAAAGTATACAATTTCTTGTTTCTAAAGATCTTGAAAAATGGGTAAAAGTCGATGAGAAATTCAGATTCAAGGCAGATCCCAGATGGTATGTGGAAGACGGTCGTTGGGATTGTATAGATGTTGTTAAACGAGATAGTGGAGGGTATTACGGATATTGGACGGCAACACCCAATCCTGCGATAATACCCGGAGCTTTGGTAGGTTTTGGGAAATCAGAAAATGGTCTTGTATGGGAGTCGTTAAAACCACCTGTTGTAAACCTGGATAGAAACGCTGTGGAAGTAGGAGGTATCCACAAACTTAAAGACAAATATTATTTGCTACTTAGTGAAGGAATCGTTTGTGTAGGAAACTCACCTTTCGGACCATTTGAACCTCAAAAAATAAATACTAATATGTTTGGAGGGAAGATGTACTTCCCAAGATTTTTCCACAATCATCCCGATGGTTTAATGGTAAATTACCATATGACAGGTGGAGTGGTAAATATGGCTCCACTTAAACTTGTAGAAGTTGGAGACGATGGTATAATGAGAGCAGTATGGTGGAAAGGTAATGAACAGCTAAAGGATAAATCCAT
>JBIKOV010000299.1:0-3769 GCA_044357815.1 Ferruginibacter sp.
GGAACTTAATTTAGAAGACAATAACATTATTCGCACCACCACCCATGATAAAATATTTGGGTACGAGACACTACTGCCAAAATTTACTTTAGAAACATTTACAGAACATTTACTTCCAGCCGACCGTAACTGGGTGAGCAAAATGGTAAAAGAAGCTATTGAGGCAAAAAGGGAATTTAAACTGGAATCCCGTATCCGTCGGGCTGATGGAGCAATACGATGGATTTTTGCAAGAGGCACTCCAAAGCTAAATTCGGAAGGAAAGGTAGAAAGCTTACTCGGCATTATACAGGATATCACTGAACGGAAATTGAATGATGAAGCGCTAGCTAAGACTGAAAACAACCTCAGGTCATTATTTGAAAATACACAGACAGGTTATTTATTAATGGATACTAATTTCACCATCGTGGAATTCAATAATTTAATGGAAAAGTACTTTACTATTGCTGATAATAAAATATTAAAAAAGAATGAAAATATTTTAAATTCCCTAATTACTGAACGACAGGAATCCTTCAGCAAATCATTAAAAGAGGTTATGAATGGTGCAAAATTAAATTCCGAAACTTCTTTTTTGCTACCTGATGGAAATCCACTTTGGTTAGATTCAAGATTATATCCTGTAACTAATCAGGAGGGTATAGTAATGGGGGCATGTATGTCTTATGAAGATGTGACTAGCCGGAAATTAGACGAACAAAAAATACAGGAATTAAACAAGACCCTAGACAAAAAAGTATTGGATCGTACGGCACAGTATGAGTCACTAAATAAAGAATTAGAAGCCTTTACCTTTTCAGTTTCACACGATCTAAGAGCCCCACTAAGGGCCGTTAACAGCTATGCACAAATACTAGAAGAAGAGCAAAAAGACAAATTAAATGAGGATGGACAGCTCATGCTGAAAAATATTAAAAACAATGGGCAAAAAATGGGAAGGCTTATTGATGACCTATTAGCATTTTCACGCTTAGGTAGACAGGAAATCAAAAAGGTGCAGGTTAACATGAATGAATTGGCCACCACAGCAATAGAGGAACTAAATCAAATATCACCCAATCACGCAGCTATTCAACTAAGTCCATTGCCGGAAGTGGAAGGTGATTATACCCTGCTTTACCAAGTAATGATGAATCTGATAGGCAATGCCATTAAATATTCTTCTAAAAAAGAAAAGCCCGTTATTGAAATTTATGCAGAACAAAAAGAGGGGAAAACCATCTTCACTATAAAAGACAATGGGGCTGGTTTTGATATGCGGTTTGCAGATAAATTATTTGGTGTTTTTCAGCGATTGCATTCCGAACAAGAATTTGAAGGCAATGGGGTAGGTCTAGCCATTGTACAGCGGATTATTAACAAACATGGAGGAAAGATATGGGGAGAAGGAAAAGAAAACGAAGGAGCTAGCTTTTATTTTACACTTAACTAAAATAATACATCATGGAAATTGCAGCAGAAATCATCCTGGTAGAAGACAATCCAAGTGATGCTGATTTAATCAAGCGAGCATTAAATAAGAATAATGTGGCCAACAAAATTCTTCACTTAAAAGATGGCCAAGAAGTACTTCAATATTTATTTGGCGAAGGACAATGGAAAGGCCGAACAACCACCAATACACCAAAAGTAATTTTACTCGACCTTAAAATGCCCAAGGTAAGTGGCATTGAAGTGTTGAAAAAAATTAAATCCAATGCGGAGACAATGGGTATCCCTGTGGTAATCCTTACCTCCTCAAAGGAAGACCCCGACATTAAGGAGTGCTACAAACTAGGTGTAAACAGCTATGTCGTAAAACCAGTGGGCTTTGAGGATTTTTCAAAAACTGTTGCCCAGTTGGGACTCTATTGGCTGCTGATTAATCAACAGCCCAAATGGTAATCACAACACCTTAGCAAGAACATTAAAAAAATCTAACCAATCAAAAGGCATGAGTGAATATGGCATTCTACATGTGGAAGATTCCCTGGCAGATTCGGACCAAATAAAATGGTTGTTAAAAAAAGCAGGCATTCATTTTCGTTATTTTTTGGCAACGGATGAAAAAAGTTTTCGCGAGGGACTTCAAAAATTTATTCCGGATGTAATTTTATGCGACCATACCCTTCCTCATTTTAACTCTACGCTGGCTTTTGAAATATGTCAACAACAAAAGCTAGACATCCCTTTTTTGCTCGTAACAGGAACCGTTTCGGAGGAGTTTGCCGTAGAAATGATGAAAAAGGGAGTAGCCGATTATTTGCTAAAAAGAAATTTAATCCGCTTGCCATTGGCCATCACCCATGCAATCGAAAATAGAGCCAATGATCGCATTGTAAAAAAAATACAATTTGACTTACAGCAATCCGAATCGCAGCTAAGAACCATTTTTGACAATGCTACTGTTGGACTTATTTTACTAGATACAAAGGGAACGATTGTTCAGCTCAATGAACTGGCCCAGGAGTTTATACAACTTGCTTTTGTGCAGTCTGTACAAGTTAATACCCCTTTGCTTCAACTCGGCGAAAAATTAAAAAAGGAATGGGCAGCCAATTTTGAAATGGTATTGGCCGGCGAAGCCATTTGGCAGGAAAGCAGCTATCCACAAAAGAATGGTGAGAGTAGCAGCTTTAGTATCCACTTTAGTCCTGTCAAAAATGAATCCGCAAAAATAGTGGGCAGCTGCATTACCATTGAGAATACAACAGAAAGAAAGAAAGCAGAAATTCAACTCCAACAATTAAACGAAAATTTACAACATCAAACGAAGCTTTTAAAGGCATCCAATGAATGGCTGGAGCATTTTGCCTATGTGGCTTCGCACGATTTACAAGAGCCCTTGCGCATGGTGAACAGCTACCTTGGCTTATTGAAAAAAAATTACGATCCCTTGCTGGATGAAAAAGGAAGAAAATATATTTCGTATGCAGCCAATGGCGCCATAAGGATGCGGCAAATCATAACCGACCTGCTTGAATTTTCAAGAGTAGGAAAAACAATCAATGTACCAGAAAATATCCAGCTCAATGAATTAGTAAATGAAGTACTGCTGCTTTTCAAAAAAGAAATGAATGAAAAAAAATTGGTAATCGACGTAGGCAATCTTCCCTCCATCCACTGCCCTAGTTCGCCTATAAGACAGGTATTTCAAAACCTACTCAGCAATGCACTAAAATATTGCAAGCCGAATTGTAAGCCTAAAATCAGTATCCGTTCAACTGAATTAAAAGAGTACTGGCAAATTTCGGTTACTGACAATGGAATTGGCATCGATGAACAGTTTCACCAAGCTATTTTTCAAATTTTTCACCGCCTTCACAGTCGGGATGAGTATCCGGGAACGGGTATGGGATTAGCCATCACCAAAAAAATAATTGAAAACTTAGGGGGTACCATTTGGGTAGAATCTGAACTGGGTAAGGGAGCTAGCTTTCACTTCACGGTAAAAAAATAAACCGTAGGCATGAGGCTTTCGATTGTAAAAATGAACAATTCAGCATGGTTGGCACCAACGGCTTTAGCCCGCTGGTTGAATTAGAGCGTTACAGATAAATTCAACTGTCCACCAAGTCCAATCTCAATAATTCTTTGAAGTGTTGAAATGCGTACGTCTTTTATATCATTCTCAACTTTTGAAATATATGATTTGTTGGTACCGCATTTAACAGCAAGTTGTTCTTGCGTCAAACCCTTTTCAAGTCTAGCTTCCTGTATCATTGCTCCTAATTTAAAGCTTTCGTATCCTTTGTCGAAATTGTCCCTTTTTCTTGTACCCTTTTTA
>JBIKOV010000300.1:0-3751 GCA_044357815.1 Ferruginibacter sp.
GGGGGTCGACTATTAAAATAAATTAACAATTCAACAAAACCAATACTTTCAGCCGATAAAAATTACATTTTTAAGTTTAGTCGGTTGGTAGTGATATTTTATCTTCATTTCGTAAACCTGTCTTTATTAATCTCTTTATATAAGTATATTCGAAACTAAGACTAATTTTGGTTTTATTCTTAACCCTTTTACAAGCCCTTACAAACGCATAATCTAAAGCTTCTAAAAAAAGTGATTTCGAATTAATTTCAGATTTATTACTTCCAGTTTCATCAGCTGACACAGCAGGTTTTTGCTCTTGCAAAGGGTCTAACCCTTCTTTAAGAAATTGATACTCTTTTTCCAATGATATGTTAGTTTCTCTTCGCCTTTCAGGTAGCGTTTTAAAACGATTCATTCCTCTAATCCAAATTTGCTTATACTCTCCCGATGGTTTATAAAAGCGATAAACGATAGCCCAATTTTTTTTAAGCAAGGAAGAGCCACCAGTTTCCCATTTTTTGGGTATAACTGTTAGGTTACTACATCTGCATCCATTTGGTAAATCAAGTATAAATATGAGTTGAGAAGAACAAGACACTACAATTTTGTTAGCAAAAGTGTTAGCAGAAAGTGTTACGGACAAAAAAAACCACCTACATTTAGTGTAAGTGGTTGATTTTTAAGTGGGCCCACCTGGGCTCGAACCAGGGACCACCTGATTATGAGTCAGGTGCTCTAACCAACTGAGCTATAGGCCCTTTCTTCATTTATTTTGAAGAATAAGGATGCAAATATACTTAAAGACCATCAATTTAACGCTTCATTAAATTATTTGACGTTATTTTGCACCTTCAAGATTATATATGAAGCAAACATTGTTCCTAGTACTAGCAGTTACATTCATCAGCACTGCCTTTGGCCAAACAAAAAAAGACTGGAGTAAAGTTGCCGTCTCCACTGCCGGCGACCACTTTTTGATTTCCATTAGCAAAGATGGATGGGGCGGGGCTCCAGACAGCATCAGCAGCCGGATGGGTGGTTTCTCGCGCGGCCTAAACGTAGCTTTCATGCTCAATAAGCGATTTAAAAGCGATGCCCGATGGAGCTTGGCATTTGGACTTGGCGTTAGCCATAGCAGCATTTTTTTTAAACGCACCAATGTGAACTTAAAATCAGCGGCTACCAAATTGCCCTTCTCCAATCTCGACTCTACCAATCATTTCAAAAAATATAAGCTAGCCACTACTTACGTTGAAGCGCCCATCGAAATCCGCTATACCGCTGACCCTGTCAATGAAAAAAGAAGCTGGAAATTTGCGCTTGGCATAAAGGTGGGTACCATGCTGAATGCCCATACCAAGGGTAAAACACTTGAAAACAAAACCAACACTGCCCTGGAATACTATACTCAAAAAGAAAGCAAAAATACATTTTTCAACAGCACTCGACTAGCTGCCACTGCAAGGGTAGGTGTGGGTAACTTTTCCCTATTTGGAGCTTACTCCATTACCGCCTTGCTTACAGATGTTGCCGGAGCCGCTTTCCGGCCTTACCAGGTGGGTCTTTGTATCAGCGGACTCTAATGATAAAAAATTATATGCTTAATCCCGGCCCCTAGCCGGGATTTTTAGTTTACAATCCTTTAACTTTGTCACTTATTATACTCCATGAGCGACGAAATTAAACACGAATGCGGGCTCGCTTTCATTCGCCTTCGCAAACCTTTTAGTTATTACCAGCAACAATATGGATCGGTCATGTATGGCCTTAACAAGCTATACCTATTGATGGAAAAGCAGCACAATCGTGGCCAAGATGGCGCAGGGGTTGCTACCGTAAAATTAAATGTAGAACCTGGCTACCCATTTTTACACCGCCTCAGAAGTAGCGCCAACCAACCGATTGCCGATCTTTTTTTGCGTATCGGGCAGGAAATAGAAGAAATAGAAAAATACCAACCGGATATTAAAAATCACCCCGGTCTGATGAAAGGGCATATTAACTACTTGGGCGAACTGCTTTTGGGTCACCTACGCTATGGTACCCAAGGCAAAAACAATGTGGAGTTTTGCCACCCCTTTATTAAAAGAGATACCATTCCCTCCAGAAATCTAGCGTTGGCTGGTAATTTCAATCTTGTCAATACCGAAGAATTGTTCAGCCTTATTGGAATGGACCCCGGTGTATTTCAAAAGCAAAGTGACCTGGCTGCTATGATGGAAGTGGTACACCATTTTCTGGTAAAAGCCGATGAGGCTTTTCCCGGCAACCTCGATCTAACCAAAGTGCTACAAAAGGCTGTGCCCCTTTTTGATGGCGGATTTAATTTCTGCGGCCTGGTTGGCAATGGAAGTGCCTTTGTGGTGCGGGATGCCCATGGTATCCGTCCATCTTATTATTATGTAAATGAGGATGTAATTGTTGCGGCCAGCGAAAGAGCCGCCATTAGAACAGCCTTCAATGTGGGAGAAAATGAAGTGAAGGAACTAATGCCCGGCTGTGCCTTAATTGTAGACACGGATGGCAATTACCATATCGAACAAGTAGTGGAAGCAAAGGAAAGAAAAGCCTGTAGCTTTGAACGGATTTATTTTAGCCGTGGTAGTGATGAAAAAATTTATAAGGAAAGAAAAGCCCTGGGCCGATATCTAAGCGAGCCAGTACTAAAAGCGGTAGACTACGACCTGAGAAACACTATCTTCTCATTTATCCCCAATACTGCCGAAACTGCTTTTTATGGCCTCGTAAAAGGCGCCGATGACTACCTCAAAAAAATAAAAGTAGAACGGATTTTAAGCTGGGGAAATGATTTTGACGAAGCCAAACTAACGGAAATGGTGAGCCGAAAAATCAGGTTCGAAAAAATTGCCATCAAAGATGTAAAGCTACGCACCTTCATTACCGAAGATAGTAGTCGAAATGAAATGGTACAACATGTGTACGACATCACTTATGGTACCGTACGAAAAGATATTGACACCCTTGTTGTAATAGATGATTCCATTGTAAGGGGTACCACCCTAAAGCAAAGCATCATCCGAATGCTTGCAAGACTTGAACCAAAAAAAATTATCGTAGTATCCTCCGCCCCGCAAATACGCTATCCCGATTGTTATGGAATTGACATGAGTAAAATGGGCGATTTTATTGCCTTTAGAGCAGTCATCGAACTAATCTACGAAACCAAACAAGAAAGCTTATTGGGGGAACTTCTCTTCCAGTGCAAGGAACTGGAAAAACATGGTCAACTGCACAGTGAAAATGTGGTCCGGAAATTGTACAAACCTTTTACCGTAGAACAGGTGTCGGATAAAATTGCACAACTCATCACACCCAAAGAAATTACCATCCCCGTAAGTGTGATCTATCAAACCATTGAAACCTTACACCTAGCTTGCCCTACCAACACCGGCGATTGGTATTTTACAGGCAACTATCCTACCCCTGGTGGAAACCGTGTTTGCAATAAAGCCTTCATGAATTATATGGAAGGCAAAAATGTAAGGGGATATTAGTCTTATTGGAAAATAGTGGAACAGAAATCCAATTTTCTCGATTGCCCATTGACAATTGACAATTGACATTATGCCTGACAAAAACAATATTTCCCTAGATACATCAGACAGCAAAGTTTTGCTAATAGTTCGACATGCAAAAAGCAGTTGGGAAATAGGCACGCTGAGCGACTTTGAGCGATCACTCAATGAACGGGGGAAAAAAGATGCCCCCATGATGGCTAAAAGATTAATCGACAAAAAAATAAAGATTG
>JBIKOV010000301.1:0-3731 GCA_044357815.1 Ferruginibacter sp.
AGCGCCAGTGCTATAGGTTGATTCCCTTATCTTTATTGCCTGCATTGAGCAATAATCAATAGGACCTTTCCTTTAATCTAACATTTTGCCTTTCATGACAACAATACCTGCAAAAAAAATATATTTTCTGTCCGATTTTCATTTGGGAACGCCCGATGCAATCACCAGTCTGCAGCGGGAAAAAAGAATCGTTCAGTTTTTAGACAGCATAAAAAATGATGCGGAGCAAATATTTATTGTGGGTGATTTGTTCGACTTTTGGTTTGAATACGCTACTGTGGTCCCAAAGGGATATATTCGAATTTTGGGCAAATTGGCTGAGCTTACAGACGCAGGAATTCCTATTCATTTTTTTGTAGGCAACCATGATATGTGGATGCGCAACTACTTTCAAAAAGAATTAAATATACCAGTATACTTTGAGCCGACTACCTTTCAATTTAGTGGCAAAAAATTTTACATCGGGCATGGGGATGGACTAGGGCCCGGAGATGAAGGGTACAAGTTTTTGAAAAAAATATTCCGCAACAAAATTTGTCAGGCAATTTTCGGTTTCGTTCCGCCAAGGATAGGTCTAGGAATCGCGAATTATTTTTCTAAAAAAAGCAGGATAGCCGCCAGCCAGCAGCCGGAACATTTTTTAGGTGAAGAAAACGAATGGCTAATCGTATACTCAAAAGAAACGCTATTGAAAGCACATTTCGATTATTTTGTTTTTGGCCATCGACACTTGCCAATTGATTTTGCCCTTTCTGAAAATAGTCGATATATTAATCTGGGTGAATGGATCAACTATAACAGTTACGCTGTATTTGATGGCCAACATATGGAACTGAAATATTATAATCCTCCATCCAGCGATTCGGTTAACTAAGCAGAAATGATTTACAAAGTCGATAGTTTAGAAAATATACAATGCGGCCTGTTTCGGATATTTTTTTTGCTTTTTTTTTACCATAATGCAATTGTACTCTATTAAATTTACTGCATGAATTTTTTTGACCAAATTTATTTTGACAATAGCCTTAGCGCTTGGTTGACGGTGGGTGGCATTATTCTACTAGCACTGCTTCTAAAAAAATATGTGTCTCGGTATATCGCTTCCCTACTTTACCGGTTGGTTCGCCAGGCATGGAAAAGCGTTGATAAAAAGAGTTTTGTAGATCTTGTGATCGCCCCTTTGCAATGGTTTGTACTCACCCTTATTGCTGTATTCAGTATTGATAAATTAAATTTCCCATCCGTACTCCAATACAAACTTTACCATATCAACACGCAATTGATTTTTGAAAGGTCTGGCATCACAATCATTGTGCTTGTTTTTACCTGGCTACAACTTCGTTTGATTGATTTTATTTCACTAGTGCTGGAAGCAAAAGCCAGTCTCACCGAAGATAAAAGTGATGATCAGTTGATCGTTTTTTTTCGCGATTTCTTAAAAGTTATCCTAGGCATTATTGGATTTTTACTACTGCTTAAATTTACCTTCGGTCAAAATATTGGCAACCTCTTAACCGGCCTCAGCATCGTAGGTGCCGCACTGGCATTGGCGGCAAAAGAAAGTTTGGAAAATATCATAGCCTCGTTTATTATATTTTTTGACAAGCCATTTAAAACGGGTGACGAACTGAAAGTGCATTTGATAACGGGCAATGTAGAGCGAATTGGATTGCGCAGTACAAGGATACGCACCGCTGATAAAACATTGGTAAGTGTGCCTAACAAACAAATGGTAGACAGCATTGTGGATAACCTCAGTACGCGGACCGAAAGGAGGGCTGAGATAAACATCGAGCTTTCGCAAAAAACTAAATCCGATGATATTAAAAAAACAATTGAAGCTATTAAATTAATCTTACAACAACATGCCGCCGAGCTGCTTTCTTATGGCGTTTTTTTGAAAGAAATGAATAAAACGGGAATCCTTATTTCTATTGAATATCTTACTCCGACCATACCAATAGTTCAATTTGATTCGTTGAAAGAAATCATCCATTTGCAAATAAAAGAATTGCTGGAAAAAAACAAGATTGAATTGTCTTGCATAGCAGACAATATAATATAGGGGGATTTGCTGTATCGAAAATTAGCAACTAAGCAGTCGGATATTTAGAGGCTGGCTTTCAGTTCTATTAAAAAATCTTTCAGCTTTTTCAATGATTCTATCGTTGAAAATTTTTCAGTTGCCTTCTTATTGTTTTTAATAAAATCCTTTGCTCCCTCCATGGTATATTTTCTTTCTCTCATTAAGTGGTAAATGAGATGTATGTTTTTTATATCCGCTGGCCTAAACAATCGGTCTCCTTTTCCATTCTTTTTTGGCTTTAATACATCAAACTCATTTTCCCATAATCTAATCAACGATTGATTTACCTTGAACATATCGGCAACCTTCCCAATTGAATAATACATTTTTTGAAATAAGACCTCATCTTCAGGAACTTCAATCAATGCCACCCCCTCACTCATCTCCTTGACACTCTTTCTACCTCTGGTTGACTTTACTTTTTCAGGGGTATTTTTAAATGCCTTTTGAATTGAATGCGGTTTTTTGGGTAATGGTTCCTTTGGGGGTTCCGGCTTTCTTTCAACAACGATTTCTATTTCAGGAGCTACAGATATTTCAATCAATTCTTCTACAACGTCCAACGCTATTGGCTCAGGCAACGCTACTGTTTCGGGCAGCGTTTCTTTTACAGGCAATACTTGCTCTGCCGCAATTAAAATATTTTCCGGCTTAGGCTTTTGGGGCAACTCCCCAAAATCGAATGCTATTTGTTTAAATGCCATTATTTAAAGTTAATCAAAACTTTTAGCACTGCCAGTGGCAGCAATTTTGAGTACGCGATCATATTGTTCTGCATTCAGGTCATTAAAGAAAAAGTAAACCGGGTCCACAGGTCTTCCAAATATATGTACTTCATAATGACAATGGGGGCCTGTACTGGCACCTGTATTGCCTACCCAGCCAATAATTTGACCTCTTTTTACCAATTGGCCGTCTCTTGCCTTGATACGTACCATATGCATGTACACCGTTTCATAACCGTACCCATGATTAATAATAACATGGTTGCCCTTACCAGCTGCATTGCCTGCCGTAGTTACCCTTCCATCGCCAGTTGCATAAATGGGTGTTCCCTGACTAGCAGTAAAATCCAGCCCCTCGTGCATTTTTGGAATTCCATAAATAGGGTGGATGCGATACCCAAACCCACTTGCAATTCTAGTTAGGTCTTTATTGCTTACCGGTTGTATAGCCGGAATACTTGCCAATTTATTTTCCTGATTGTTGATCAGCTTTTCAATTTGCTTATAACTATTAATTTGGTAAACAACCCTTGCGCTAATATTATTCAGTGAAACAGCAATCTCTTTTCCCAATAGGTCATCACTCATTACATTCACCTTTTCTACCTCTTTTTTCTTTTCTGTCAGCTTTGCCCTTGCACTATCCGGCAATGGCTTGGCTTCAAAAATTGAGCGGTAAACTTCATTGTCCCGCTTCTCAAGCCCGGCCATTTGCTGTTGCAATGTCTTTACCTTTTCACTTAAAATAGTATAATTATCCCTCATCAATTCAATCCGTAATCTCGATTCCTTATCAGATGGGCGGGGGATAAATTTAGTATACACCCAGATTACTAGGGTAGAGCTGACCAGTAGCACCGAAAAAGCCCCAAATACCCTTAGTAACAACACCCTTAGAGGGGTTACCAGCTTTTCGTAAC
>JBIKOV010000089.1:0-13491 GCA_044357815.1 Ferruginibacter sp.
TGCCGCTTGAATCGCTGTTAAAACGGTTTCAATCGCTTCTTCATTACTTTGGATATTCGGTGCAAAACCACCTTCATCTCCTACATTGGTGCTGAATCCTTTTTTCTTTAAAACTACTTTCAGCGCATGAAAAATATCAACACCCCATTGAAGTCCTTCACTAAAAGAGGAGGCGCCAATTGGCATTACCATAAATTCCTGAAAATCAATTTTATTATCAGCATGTGCTCCACCATTCAGAATATTCATCATGGGAATTGGCAATATTTTTGCATTAGTACCGCCTATATAACGATACAATGGAAGGTTAGCTTCTATTGCAGCAGCTTTGGCTACAGCCAAACTAACAGCCAACATAGCATTAGCGCCTAATTTACTTTTATTGGCAGTGCCATCCAATGAAATCATCATGGCATCAATACCGGTTTGATCTGTGATATCCCAGCCTAGCAGGTTTTCCGCCAAAATGGTATTTACATTTTTTACTGCTTTTAACACACCCTTGCCTCCGAATAATTTTTTATTATTATCCCTTAATTCAATTGCTTCATGAATTCCGGTGCTTGCACCACTTGGAACGGCGGCACGACCTAGACTTTCATTTTCTGTTAGTACGTCTACTTCTACTGTTGGGTTGCCACGGCTATCTAAAATCTGACGGGCGTAAATACTTGCGATGTAACTCATGTTGATTTGTTTGTTTGATTAAATTATTTAGTGTGCGTATTGGAGGTTAAATTTCTAAAAATATTTTCCAGGCTGTTCGTTTCACTTTGCAAAGAAACAATGTTCAGCTTGTTTTTCAAACTCAATTCTAATATCTGTGTTTTTACCATATCCGGCTGGCTAGTGGTTAATTGAAAACTGGAGCCTTCCAATCCTCGGGAATGGTCTTTTGTTGGACGTATTTTTTCTACCTGATTGTCATTAATAAGCTCGTTAAGAATATGAACATCCACGATTTCTTTAAAAGCTACTGTCACAATGGTGTTTCCGTTGGTCGTTTTTTGTAAATTACTCAATGTGTCATCCGCTACCAAGTTTCCCTTATCGATGATGATTACCCGATCGCAGATGGCTTGCACTTCTTGTAAAATATGAGAGGAAAACAAGATGGTCTTATTTTTTCCTAATTGTTGAATTAGTGCCCTGATTTCTGCCAGCTGGTTAGGATCAAGGCCGGCGGTTGGTTCATCTAATATTAATACCTCTGGATCGTGAATTAAAGCGGCAGCCAATCCTACCCGTTGTTTGTACCCCTTACTTAGCTGCCCAATTTTTTTATTGGCTTCTACCGTTAACCCGGTTGATTGAATTACCTGCTCAATGGCCTGCTTCGAATTTTTCAATGCATGGATAGCCGCAATGAATGCAAGGTATTCCCTCACATACATATCGTAATAAAGTGGATTTGCTTCTGGCAGATAACCAATTTTTTTCTTGGCCGACAAGGCATCGGTGGTCACCTTTTCGCCTGCTACCGATATCGATCCTGCATCTGCCCCTAAATATCCGGTAATCATTTTCATCGTAGTACTTTTTCCAGCACCATTGGGACCTAAAAAGCCAACAATTTCTCCCTTTGCAATAGAGAATGAAATAGCATTCACCGCTATTTGCGGGCCATACATTTTCGAAAGGTTGGTTACTAATATTGACATGAGCTATTATACAAAAATAAAAACGCCAGGAGTATAACCTGACGTTTTTAGCACGATTTATTTATTGTTCTCTTCGGCACCATCCGCTCCCTTTGCGGGCCTATTGGGTTGATTGTTCCTGTTTTGGGGATTATTTTGCTGACGGTTGGGTTGTCCCTGGCGATTGCCTCCAGATTGATTCGGCCGCTGAGATCCTTGCCCATCCCTGTTTTGAGGCGGCCGCTGTTGTCCTTGTCGGCCTCTATCTTGGGGTGGTCGCTGAGATCCTTGACCTTCCCGATTTTGCGGAGGTCGTTGAGATCCCTGACCTTCCCGATTTTGAGGAGGTCTTTGCTGTTGCCTGTTTCCACCCTGTTGACCTTGCCCTCTTTCGTTATCCCTTCTTTTTCGGCTGGTTTTTTCAAGACTCTTCAAACTAATTTGCCCTACCACATCTACGTAAGTGGGTTCAATTTCAATAGGCTTTTTGCTAACTACTTCCACTGTTTCCAGTTCTTCTGGCCGAATACCTTGTCGGTTGAGGGCCTTTATCTTTTTAACACTTTCAATCGTTAAGGGATATTGTTTGTTGCTGTCGGGCATGGTATACCACATCAGGTTGCGGAAAATATCTTTCTTTACCAAAAATGCACGACTTCTGGCAAGTTCAATCATATCGCAATCATCCGGAAAATTTTGCAACGCATCCAGGTAAGTGTCCAGTTCAAAATTCAGACAGCATTTCAACCTGCCGCATTGACCACTTAGCTTGGTTTGATTGATACTTAAATTTTGATATCGGGCAGCATTGGTATTTACACTTTTAAAATCGGTTAGCCAGGTACTGCAACAAAGTTCCCTTCCGCAACTTCCTATTCCACCCACCTTGCCCGCTTCCTGCCGAGCCCCGATTTGTTTCATTTCCACTTTCACCTTAAACTCACCTGCATATATTTTTATCAGTTCTCTAAAATCAACTCGGTCATCCGCAATGTAAAAAAAAGTGGCTTTACGCCCATCGGCCTGAATCTCAACCTCAGCTACTTTCATATCCAAGTTCAGGTGTTTGGCGATGGCACGACTACGGATCATTACCGCTTTTTCCCTTGCTTTTGATTCCTTGCTTTTACCTAAGTCGGTTTCATGGGCTCTGCGCAAAATTTTCTTTATGTCAGCGCTTTCCTCTTTAATATTGTTCTTTTTCAATTGCAGCCGCACTAGCTCACCTGTCATGTTTACACTGCCTACATCAAAACCGCTCACGCCCTCCACAGCTATCATATCTCCTTTCTCAAAAAAGTAGGTGGTAGTATTTTTAAAGTAATCTTTTCTGCTGCCATTGTTAAAGCTCACTTCTACAATTCTACATCCGCTTTCAGGATCACTGAAAGGGAGATTGGCGAGCCAATCATGCACATTCATTCGGTTGCAACTTCCACTTGAACAGCTGCCATGACTTTGACAACCTCCAGGGGTGCTACCAGATCCACAACTTCCACATGCCATATTGATAGTAATTAAAAATTAATAAATTAAAATACCTGCACGGGAAATAAGTTAGGGAGAGGGAGGCTTAATAATATAACCGTCCATTTGAATGGGTTATTATCTTTCCGGCTATAGTTTGTTCAACTTCATTGGCCCCAGGTGAATGGGGTAAGACCGAAGTACCATGTAATTTCGCAGCATTTATTGCTGACCAGCAGTACTTATTTTTTATACGATTTTTTATTTAGCGGGTCATTCGATCCGTTGAATAAATGCAAACTGTATAAATTAGTCCCGGAAAAAATCCGGTATCAGATTACGCAATGATGTTGTATTATAGCGGAGAAGACAATTCCAACAACTTACTCCAACCCCTAGGCGCTAGCCCAAGGACTTATTCCTCAATGGATCAAAATTAGCGAATTGTTGGTAATAATGTGGTACAACTTAATGGAGAGGGCATGAAAGAGCATTTTTCCGTTGGCATTTCGCTCAATATAATAGCTGGCTTTGTCTAATTCGTGCACAATGGCCTCTTGCTGGTGAATGGTACATAGTTTATTTAAGCGCAGGGCAAAGTCTTTTTCATTGGCTGCAATCGATAGGGAATCCGCCGTTTTTTCATCTACCACGCTCAGCCGAATTGCCTGTTCTAGTAAATGGGTGAAATATTTGAGAAATTGCTTTTGTTTTTCCCTACCCTGCTTACTCATGTCTTCTATCCATTTTACCTGACCACCCAGATTTTTTTTGGAGATTAGGTTCAGCCATTCCCTTAACGTAATCTGCCAATCGTCCTCTGCTTGTTCCAGCAGTTGCAATGCTTCGCGGTAGTTTCCCTCGCTTAGGGCTGCAATCTGTTGTGCTTTTTCAATCGGCACCCCCATTCTTTGTGCTAATGCTGACTCTACTTCTACATTGGATAGCAGGGGGATTTTTACCAATTGAGTTCTAGATAGGATGGTTGGCAAAATAAGGTCTTCATTTTCTGCTACCAGTAAAAACAAAGTGTTGGGAGGAGGTTCCTCTATTAGTTTTAATAATTTGTTGCCGTTTTTGGTGAGGTATTCCGGCATCCATATGATTAAAATTTTATATTCACTTTCAAAACTTTTTAAACTTATTTTACGGGTAATATCATTGCATTCATCGGAGGTGATGTTGCCTTGTTTATTTTCTGCTCCTATAAATTGGAGCCAGTCGTACACATTGCCATAGGGTTGGGCACCTATAAATCCTCTCCATTCGTTGATATAATCTGTGCTAATAGGCTTGTCGCCCGACTTTCGGGGTATCACCGGATATGAAAAGTGGATATCGGGATGAATGAGCTGACTGGCTTTAACACAGGCGCTGCATACTCCACAAGAGTCATTGAAATGGGCGGGTTGTTGGCTAGTGGGCTCGGGCTCCCCAAAAAGAGAGGGCTCGGGGTTATTTTTTATTTTGCCATTTACCTGTTCACAAACAATGTATTGGGCAAATGATAGCGCAAGCGCCAATGCACCGGTACCTTCCTTGCCTAAAAATAATAAAGCATGGCTCAGCCGGTTATGCTGCACCATTTGTATCAATTGCTCTTTGATCTCCTTTTGTCCTATACCTTTTTCGAATTGCACAGCACAAAGTAAAATAAAAAAGACATCCAAAGTTTTTTATACCCCTGGATGTCTTTCAAAAATATTTTTTATCCTTACAGTTTACTGGTCAACTCGTCACTCAAAGGCGTGACATTGCTGTTAAACTTAGTAATGAGCTTGCCATTTTCATCCAATAAAAACTTATTAAAATTCCATTTTATTTCGGCATCCAAAACGCCATTCTCGCTTTTATTGCATAACCATTTGTAAATCGGAGCTGTATCATCGCCCTTAACTGAGATCTTGGCAGCCATTGGAAAACTAACTCCAAAATTCTTTTTGCAGAATTCTTTGATTTCTGAGTTGGAACCCGGTTCCTGTCCGCCAAAATTATTTGCCGGAAACCCAACTATCACCAAGCGGTCTTTGTATTTCTTATAAAGTGCCTCCAGGCCTTCATATTGTGGAGTATAGCCACATTCGGAAGCGGTATTGACAATTAATATTTTTTTGCCTTTAAAGGCGGCAAAATTAATTTTCTTTCCATCGAGTGATTCCACAGAAAAGTCGTAGATCGATTTGGCTGCAACCTTTTGAGGTAAGGGGGCTTCAGGGTTGTTCATGGGAGCATTGGTTAGTGCCATAGCTGAAATCAGTGTTGCTGAAATGAGTAGTGATTTTAACATGTTGATTGATATTTAAGAGTGTAACGATTGAGAAAAGCTTTTGTTTATAAAATTTGAAAGTACTTCTTTTTTTCGGAACTAAAAATCGCGCTATCTAAAATTAGCGATTGTTTGCTTTGTGAAATGACTCAATGGATTGTGGCCCAAAAAATCGTCCAGTATCCTTATTTGGTTGCCATCGACAAAGTAGCAAGGCTTAGCTGTACGTTGGCGGTTTGTACAATTGAATGTCCGCAAGCTTCCAAGGTGGCTCCCGTGGTGATTACATCATCTACTAACAGTAAATTTTTATTGCAAAGTATTGCTGGGTCTTTGACTAGGAAGCTGTCTGCTACATTTTCCCAGCGTTCTCTTCGGTGTTTTTTGGTTTGGGTTTCGGTATAACGCTGCCGGATCACATTGCCTATCATTACAGGGATATGCATACTGGCTGATATGCCATTACATATGACGGCAGCCTGGTTGAAACCCCTTTTTCTTTCTTTTTCAGGATATAGGGGGAGTGGAACTAGATAGTCAATGTTTTTGAATCGATTGCTGTTCAAAAGGCTTTTGGCCATCAGTTCCCCTAAAAAGTAGCCAATATCTTGGTTGCCTTTGTATTTTAATTGGTGAATCAACCGCTGTATGAGGGTCTCCTTGGCAAAATAGAATTCGCTGTGAGCGGCTACGAGCGGAATTCTCCCCCAAAATATTTTTTCAATCGGGTTATTGGCGTGTTGGGCAAAGTTGGTATGGGGTAAATGGTTGATACATTGTAAGCAGAGCAGCTGGTCATCATTCAAAAGATCTGATCCGCATCCCGTGCAGGTATGAGGGTAGAAAAGGTGGAGGGTGTCAAAAATAATCGATTGGAGCGCCGGCATCCCCCAATATATTAAAAAAAATCATCATTTTTATTGTTTCGACCATCCAATTTGGAGTAATTGGGGCGGGCCAAGGGGTTTTAGTACAACCGAAAAAGACCTATTTAAAGCCGTTTTTTCTCTTTAAAATTTGCTATTTTTTAAAACAAATACTGGTACAATTCTTCTACCTTGGCCAGTGGCACTACCTCGATATTGAATTTAATTTTATTGAGTGATTTAGCATTGTACTTGCTAACAATAATTTTTTCGAATCCTAATTTTTCTGCTTCTGCAATTCGTTGTTCGATTCTATTTACCGCCCTAATTTCGCCGCTTAATCCCACTTCACCCGCAAAACAAAAATGTTGGTTTACCGGAATGTCTTCGTAACTGCTCAGCAAGGCGCAAACAATTGCCAAGTCGATGGAGGGATCTTCTACTTTTATACCTCCTGCAATATTTACAAACACATCTTTTACACCAAAATGAAAGCCTCCTCTTTTTTCAAGTACTGCTAATAAAAGTTGTAGTCGGCGAAGGTCAAAACCGCTGACGGTTCGTTGCGGTGTTCCATATACGCTTTGAGTTACTAATGCTTGTCCTTCTATCAACAGTGGACGCATTCCTTCGATGGTAGCAGCGATGGTAATGCCACTTAATTGTTCTTCCTTTTGTGTGATTAAAATTTCAGAAGGGTTACTAACCGCTCGCATTCCTTCACTGGTCATTTCGTAGATGCCCAATTCTGATGTAGAGCCAAATCTGTTTTTAAGCGTCCTCAAAATTCGGTAGGCATAATGCCGGTCACCTTCAAACTGCAGTACGGTATCTACCATGTGTTCTAAAATTTTTGGGCCGGCAATATTTCCATCCTTGGTAATGTGCCCGATTAAAAAAACCGGAGTGTTGGTTTCTTTAGCAAATCTTTGCAGCTCTGCGGCGCATTCCCTTATCTGGCTTACACTTCCGGGGCCACTCTCTACAAACGGCGACTGTAAAGTTTGAATAGAATCTACAATAACCAGCTGTGGTTTTAGCTTTTTTATTTCTTGAAAAATTGTTTGCGTATTGGTTTCCGTAAGTAAATAAAAAGAGTCGCTTTTGATACCGACCCTATCTGCCCGCATTTTGATTTGCTGTTCACTTTCTTCCCCACTAATGTATAAAGTAACTACCTCTTTTAGTTGTAAACCGATTTGTAAAAAGAGGGTTGACTTACCGATGCCTGGCTCACCAGCTACCAATACAATACTGCCCAATACGATACCGCCACCGAGTACACGATTTACTTCCGCGTCATTGGTAATGATTCTTTTTTCTTCGGCACTGCTGACTTCATTGATTGAAATGGTTTTTAATTTTCCTATTCCGTTATATTCCTTCCATTCATTATTTTCTTTCTTGTCATTGCCCTTTACAATTACTTCTTCTACAAAGGTATTCCAGTTTTCACAGCCTGGGCATTTTCCAACCCATTTGGCACTTTCATATCCACATTGCTGACAAAAAAATCCTGACTTTGTTTTGCTCATATTGTAAATGTAATTCGTAAAATTTTAAAATGCGAAAATGAGAAAATAGGAAATGGTGGAAAAGAAAAATAATGAAAATCTCAGCTGATGAAAATGAAAAAAATGGTATCAGTTAAAATTGGAATCAAAAAATTCTTTATGCGGAGGGATGTTGAATAAAATTGCTGAATCAGGGCAGTAAAAAATATTTTTTTATTGATTTATTTTGTTTTGTTGCGAGCGGAATTAGCATTACCGAAAAGCAAAAGGGTTAGCATTTCTGCTAACCCTTTATACTTACTAACCCATTAAATTCTATTGCTAAATTACTATTTGCTCCCAAATAAAAAAATATTTTTTTTAAAATGTTAATAACTTTTAGGCTGTAAACTTGCTTTCGGCCAGTAGTGTATATTGAATGTATATATTTGATTAACAATTAGTTATGAATAATTTAGTCAATACCAATACTTGCGATTGTTAGTTATAAAATAATAATAATGCACAAATTTAATTTGGTTTGCATTATAAACTATTTTATATTTATGAGTTATTTATGGAAGTTAAATTTTGGGTTATCAAGTCTTTCGCAATAGGTGTTTTTGTAGTGGGGATTCAAGTGAAACTAGCTAGAAAAAAATCATAGCGAATAGGAAAAAGATTCGGTGCTTAGCTTTCATATTGTTGAATAATTTATATATTAATTAGCCTTATTGATAAACAGTTTTGCATGCTCAATTTGTAAAGGGATTTAAATCAGTTCAATTAATTAAATAAAATATATATAAATAATATTTAATACAAAATGAACCTTTGTTCAAATTGTTGTCCAAAAGCAGCAATTTGCCAGTTTGGGTCAAATCTTAGTGGGTATAGCTCTTTTAACGCCTATTTGGAAACCCTTTTTGATTATTTCGGCATAACCCTTAAAAAATGACAAATGTCTAAATTTGAACCTCTAAACCCCTTATTGCACTCCCAATTACGATTGGCCCTAATGAGTTTGCTGATGCGTGACAAGGAAGGGGAGTTTACCTTTTTGAGAAAAGAAGCCAATGCCACCGCAGGAAATCTGAGTGTCCAGATCAATAAACTAAGCGCAGCAGGCTATATTGTAGTAGTAAAACAGTTCAAACAACACTATCCTCAGACGATCTGTAAAATAACCCCCAGCGGAGTGGAAGCCTTTGAAACCTATGTAAGTGCGCTGCGGGCATATTTGAACCCTAATGGTGAATTGTGAATGGTGAATGGGCAATGGATAACTGATTATTGATAACTGAATAATGGATAATTGAAAACTGAAAACTGATAGTGTGCTGAATGAATTAGCATAACAGATAAGAAACAGAAAGATAGCCGATCTTTCACCCTTCTCAATTGACCATTCACCAAATCAGACAATTATCAATTAGGGTCCTTGGCCTTTTGTCCAAATTTAAACCAGTAATTGCATAAGCCGCCTCTTTTGGTTCGGTACCGACGGAGTCGGTATTTTGAAAATGGCGCAGCAAATTTTCAAAAAGAAGCAAAAGCAGCGGCGTTGCAGTTACGCAGCCCGCCGGCTGTGGAGGCGAAGGGTGCGAATTTAAAAGAGGGATGGTGAAAGGATAATGGATAACTGAATAATGGATAACTGAATAATGGATAACTGAATAATGGATAATTGAAAACTGAAAACTGATAGTGTGCTGAATGAATTAGCATAATTGTTTTGAAAAAACAAGATGTCCGAACCATTCACCATTCACTCCTTTGTTGCCATATGCATCTAACCCCCGTCAGGGTTTACAACCGCTGACGGGGGGCACTCCGCAGCAAGATGGCCGATCTTTCACCATTGACCATTCACCATTCACCATGGCCCCCTCCGAACAATTCTTCCCCCAATCCGTTTTACCTTTGTCACCAAACAACCACATGTCAGCAATTATCAGCGTGAGTCACCTCTCCAAACAATTTAAGGATACCAAAGCGGTTGACGACCTTTCATTTACCGTCAATGAGGGAGATGTGTATGGTTTTTTAGGGCAAAATGGCGCCGGCAAATCAACTACCATCCGTATGTTGCTTAGCCTGATAGCACCTTCCGGCGGCGACATTGTTATTTTTGAAAAAAAATTAGCTACCCACCGCTCACAGATTCTGCGCCAGGTGGGGGCCGTTATTGAAAAGCCGGATCTCTATAAATACCTTTCTGCTTACGACAACCTTTCCATCTTTGCCAAAATGAGCGAAATGAAGGTTACCCGAGAATTGCTGATGCGACAATTGGAAATGGTGGGACTAGCAGACAGGGCAAAAGGTAAAGTAGAAACCTTCAGCCAAGGGATGAAACAGCGTTTAGGTATTGCCGTTGCTTTGGTGCACGATCCCGCACTGATTATTTTAGATGAGCCTACCAATGGTCTCGATCCACAGGGTATCGCAGATATTCGAAACCTTATCCTGCGACTGAGTCGTGAAATGGGCAAAACAGTACTGATCTCCTCGCATCTGTTGAGTGAAATTGAACTAATCGCTAACCGGATGATTATTTTACACAAAGGTAAAAAAATGGTAGAGGGCACGGTGGCAGAATTGCTAGACCCTGCGCATTCATTGATTCAACTTGAAACCACCAATGATGCAGCCGCCAAAGAAAAGCTGTCACAATCCAATTGGGCCGATGCTTTGCAACAAGGAAACTCAATTCGGCTGCTGATGAATAAGCAAGCCGTTCCTCAATTGATTAGCGATTTGGTTGGCTTGGAAGTATCGGTGCTTTCTGTTAATTCCAGCCATTCACTGGAGAATTATTTTTTATCACTTACAACCTTGTCCGGCCATGTGGAACCTTTTGCAAATTGAGCTGTTTAAAATTTCAAAGCGGCCACGAACCTACATCGCCTTTGCCGCCATTGCAGCCATTGTATTTATCTTTCAGTTTGCATTTAAGGCAGATGGACAAAGTTATATGAACCTAATGCTGCAAAGTGTAAAGGATAGTTTTGAGTTTGAAAGAACAAAAGCCATCAATGGTTATTTCATGTGCTACATTATCCTCAACACATTGTTGGTGCAGTTACCCATACTGGTAGCATTGATAGCCGCCGATTCTATTTCTGGCGAGGCCAATATGGGTACGCTTCGTCTGCTGATTACAAAACCCATCAGCCGCACCCAATTGATATTGGTGAAATTTGCTGCCGCCACCATTTTTACCATTTTACTTTTATTATGGATGGCAATTACTTCACTTTTTTTTAGCCTCTTTATTTTTGGCGCCGACGATATGCTCATCTTTCGATCAAAGGGCGATGAGTCGCAGATCTTGCTCATTTCCCAAGATGATGTGATGTGGCGCTACCTGGCTGCATTTGCTTATGCCACCGTTGCGCTGACGGTGATTGTAGCGCTTTCATTGTTCTTATCCATTTTTGCAGACAATTCAATTGGCCCTATTATCACCACGGTCTGCATTGTACTGGTATGTACCATCATCTCTAATATCAATGTGCCCATTATTGATAAAAATGTAAGGCCATTTCTATTTACCTCCTACTTGGTAGGATGGAAGGGATTTTTTTATATTGCTACCACCGATGAGGGGGTACCGATTAAGGGCAGCGTGGAAAATTGGCCCGCCATCAGAAATAGTCTATCCATCCTGCTATTGCACATTGGCGTGTTGGTGGGAGCCTCCGTTTTTATTTTTAGAAAGAAAGATATTTTATCCTAAAAAACTTGAGTATGCATTTTTTAAAATATGGTTTACTGTTGACAGCAATCGTTTCAACATTGGTTGGCAAAGCCCAGGGTGATGTGACTGCATTGATTCAAAAAGTGGGTGCCAAAATTGAGCGGGTCGATAATTATACTGCGGAAGGTAAAATGAAAACCAATGTTGCCTTTTTAAAGGTTCCGGAATCGGTTGTCAAAATTTATTTTAAAAAGCCCAATCGGCTGAAAATAAAAAATGAAAAAGGAATTTCTTTTGTGCCCAAAGGTGCAGTAAGTATCAACCTCAGTAATATTATCAATGGAGAAAAATACACCGCCCTGGATGCCGGCATGGATAAAATCGGAAACACTGTGGTGCGGGTGGTGAAATTATTGCCCGTCGACGACAATGCAGACATTGTGCTTTCTACCGTTTACATTGACGAAGCCAATCTGGTAATAAAAAAAGCCAAAACCACTACCCGTGAAAATGGTAGTTACCAACTAGAAATGACTTATGGAATATATACCGCCTATGGACTTCCGGATAAAATCATCTTTACTTTTAACACCAAGGAGTATAAGCTTCCCAAGGGCATTACCTTTGATTTTGATGATGGTGCAGCAGCCAAAAAAACCATTCCGCAAGGGTTAAATAAAAACCAAGGTCAGGCGGAAATTACTTTTGATTCCTACATAATCAATAAAGGAGTCAGCGATGCGATGTTTTAATTTCTCGTAAATAGATAGGTGCATCCAGCCGCATTTTCATAGCGGCATCTACAAGATTAATTATTATTCAGGCACATCCGTTATTCTTTGATCTACAGCGTTGGCCACAATGCCCTTACTGATTTTTTTTAATGGATTCGCTCTTTGTGCTTCATACTCTTTGCGCCCATTGATGATATCGATGCATTTAAATATGGCTTCCCTAAAAGAGCTTTCATCTGCAATTCCTTTGCCGGCAATATCAAACGCTACTCCATGGTCGGGAGAGGTACGAACACCAGTAAGGCCTGCTGTATAATTCACTCCTTCGCCAAAGGCAAGTGATTTAAAGGGTATCAATCCCTGGTCGTGGTACATGGCTAACACAGCATCAAATTTGTCGTGACTGCCCCTTGCAAAAAAAGCATCGGCACTGTATGGACCAAAACAAAAAATATCTTTTTGCTTTGCATCTTTGATAGCTGGTTTGATGATCTCCTCTTCTTCCTTTCCAATCAGTCCTTCGTCTCCTGCGTGTGGATTGAGGCCGAGCACGGCAATTTTTGGCTTGTCAATGCCAAAGTCTTTCTTCAACGAGTTTTGAATGATTTGCAATTTGCTCAAAATACTGGCCCTTGTAATATGACCTGCAATGTCTTTCACCGCTACATGCTCGGTAAGCACCGCCACTTTCATATTGTCGGCCACCATAAACATGGCCACATCCGCCACACCAAACAAATTTTTAAGATAGGGGGTATGGCCTGTAAAATTGAATTCCGCTGATTGCGTATTTTTCTTATGAATAGGAGCAGTTACCAGCCCGTCAATATGCCCGTCTTTCAATGCTTGCGCGGCAGTCACCAAACTCAGCACTGCGTATTTGCCGCCGACATCGGTCAATTCACCAGGAGCAATCGCAATCTCGTCTTCCCAGCAGGAATACAAATTCACCTGTTTATGGTTGACACGACTCATATCTTTAACACTAGAAAAATTGATATTGATTTCCGGAAGCAGCTTACGGTAAAAGTTGACTGCTTTATTGTTGGCAAATAATACAGGAGTGCAAATCTCCAGCAAACGGGTATCGCTGATGGTTTTAATGATAATTTCAAGACCAATGCCATTGATGTCTCCACAGGATATGCCAATGACAGGTTTATTTCCAATTAATAAGCTCATAGAATGTAAATATGTATTGAAAGGTAAAAATACAACTTCTTGTTGTAATGGGGCTTAAATACAGTGATGGTGGGTGGTGAATGGTCAATAGTGAATGGTGAAAGTTTGGCCAGCTTGCTGCGGAGTGAACCCCGTCAGTG
>JBIKOV010000302.1:0-3719 GCA_044357815.1 Ferruginibacter sp.
CAACCGAACTGGGTTTTGACTATTTTTTCGGATCGCTTGGCTGTACTACAAGTGATCCTCCATATTGCTTTATAGAAAACAACCATGTCTATGAAAATCCATCTGAGCGGAGTCCTTCAAAATACCTTGGTTTACCTGGATTTGTACCAGGGGCATGGAGCAAGGGTTTTCCTTTAGAAAAAGTCGATGTGGAATTTACCAATAAAGCAATCAGCTATATGGAGAATCAGATTGACAAAAAATCCAAGGAACCATTTTTTGTTTACCTCGCCCTTTCATCTCCCCATAATCCTTTTCTCCCCCCAGATTTCACTTTAGGGAAAAGCAAAGAAGGTCCTAGGGGCGATCTGGTTATGGTGGTTGATTGGAGTGTTGGCAAAATCATGGAGTTTCTAAAAAAACAAGGCATCGAAGACAATACGCTGCTAATAGTAACCAGTGATAATGGAGCAGTAAAGGGTGCTAATGGGCACTTGTCAGAATGGAAGTTTAAAGGGTATAAAAGTAATATATGGGAGGGAGGACACCGTGTGCCATTTATTGCCCGCTGGCCCGGTAGAATAAAACCAGGTACTTCAAGTGAAGAGGTGATTAGCCTAACAGATATGTTTGCATCTTTTTCTAGTCTGGTTTCTCATACGGTTACCAAAAATGAGGGTGAGGATAGTTATAATGTATTACCTGCGATTTTGGGCGGTAAATCTAAAGCTAGCAATGATGCTGTCAGGATTTTTCATTCAGGAGCTGGCTTTTTTGCCGTTAGAAAAGGAGATTGGTTATTAGTACAAGGGACAGCAGGCCCAGGTTCAGGCAATATCGATATTACAGCCGATTCATTGAAGGGGAAAGGACAATTATACAATCTCTTGCAGGATCCTTTCCAAAAAATAAATCTTTGGAAAGAGCAGCCATCATTGAGGGATAGCCTTGCTGCACTTATTGAAAATGTAAAAAGCCATCCTGGTAGTAAGCAGCAATTTCTTAGGTCTTTTTGACCTTACGAAAATGAATGGAAAAACCATCTCTTTTTTTCGTCATTAAAATATGCAAATACGCCAATAAGAACATATTAAAATATGCAAAGTAGTTATTTATTTATGCGAATAAAATAAAATCTTAGTGAATTATATTTGTATAGAATCTATTTTGATTAACCAAAAATAACTAGTTTATGAAATTAATTGCTATTTGCAATCAATTCAGTTTTTACAGAAAAGGAATTTCTAAATCTGTCTTGATCGGGAAAATGATTGCTTTATTGATTGTTGCTTTCTGTTTTACTGCTGCAGCAAAGACTACTACTAAAAACATTTCTGCTCCCCCTGTTGTTGTGAAGGGAATTATTACCGATGAGTCGGGAAACCCTATCCAAGGGGTTGATGTTTTTATTAAGGGTACTAGTAAGGGAACAAATTCTGATATAAAGGGAGCTTTTCAATTGGAAATACCTACGGGTGCTTCTAATATTTTGTTGTTTTCTTCTATCGGATACGAAAAACAGGAGTTAAATGTCAATGGAATGACATCTGTTAAAGTGGTAATGCGGATTTTAGAAAAGCTTGAAAATGAGGTAGTGGTGATTGGATATGGAACGCAGAAGAAAGTTAATTTAACAGGTGCAATTTCCACGGTTTCATCAAAACAAATTGAGTCGCGACCAATCGGTAATACCCAACAGGGTTTACAGGGATTGGTGCCCAACCTTAACATCACGGTTTCCAACGCAGGGGGAGAACCCGGCGCATCCATGGATATGGGTATTCGTGGCCTGTCCTCTTTTAGCGGAAGTACCGCACCCTTTGTGTTGGTAGATAATATTCCGATGGATATGAACAATATCAATCCTAGTGATATCGAGTCCATAACAATATTAAAAGATGCGGCTTCATCTGCAATTTATGGGGCCCGTGCCGCATATGGGGTTATTTTGATCACCACAAAAACCGGTAAGGGCAGTAAAGGGAAGACGAACGTATCATATTCAACAAATTTAGCCTATTCAAAACCAGTTCAATGGCCAAGGTTGGTGGATGCCATGACCTTTGCCAAGGTATCCAACGATGCTGCCATCAATATTGGTAATGCTCCCTGGTACAATGCAGATGCGCTTGACCGGTTGGCTAAAAATATTGCTAAACCTGGAAGTGCACCGGAAATGTACGGCCAGCCTAATGGACTTTCCTGGAATATCGGAGCCATGGGGTTGGGCGCTGCTGCTAATACAGATTGGTATAGTATCTTATACAAGGATCAAGCCCAACGTCAAAAACACGATCTAAGTGTATCCGGTTCCACTGATAAAATGGATTATTATTTATCAGCTGGATGGTGGGGTGAGCAAGGCTTGCTGAAATATGGAGGTGAATCTTTTAATCGTTATAATTTTGACGCAAAAGTAAATGCACAGGCAACATCCTGGGCAAAGGTTGGGTTAGTATTTAAATATAACTACGGTTTGCAGGAATTCCCCTGGCAGCAGGATCTGGGAAGGGGCCGTATTTATGATATGATGACTAAATTAAAACCCACCATGCCTGCAAAATATCCGGGAACAGATATCTGGACACAGGAAAGCCGGATAACTGAGTGGGCAACACAAAGAGATAATACATGGACTACGCAGATGGTACTCGCTCCAAGAGTAATCTTAGAACCCATCAAGGGTTGGGTAACTAATCTTGAATTCAACTACACAACCAGTAGTAATAGGCAGGAGCTTTCTGCTAAGCAATATTTTGTGATGCAGCCTAATGGAGATCTTGCTCCTGGATTACCAAAAATATCTACCTCCTTCCGCCCTAGGCTTAATACAGATAATTATTTATCGCCTAATCTTTATTCAACGTATACAAAAAAAATTAACCGACATAACTTTTCTGTAATGGTAGGTTATCAGCAGGAAAAATTTAACTACTTTGGACTTAGTGGGGATGCGCAATATTTGCTTAGCGATAACATCCCTTCTATTAGTACCGCTGTTGGAACAAAAACAGTTGAAGATAGGCAGGGACATTGGGCTACCCAAAGTGGTTTCGGAAGGCTGACCTACAATTACAATGAAAAATATTTAATTGAGTCCAACTTTCGGGCCGATGGTTCTTCCAGATTTGAACCGGGTAATCAATGGGGGTATTTCCCTTCGGTATCTGCAGGCTGGGTGGCTTCAAAAGAAAAATTCTATCCCTTCAAAGATGTGATTAATCTATTCAAGCTCAGGGGTTCATTAGGAGAATTAGGCAACCAGAATGTGTCTAACTACCTCTACATTCCCACAATGGGTATCAACCAGAGTTCTTACCTATTCAGTGGGCAGCGTTTGTGGACCGTTGGTGCTCCCAATATATCCAGTGTTGATTTAACCTGGGAAAAAGTAAAAACATTGGATTTTGGAGTCGATTTAGCTTTCTTTAAAAATCGCCTTACTACTACAATTGATTGGTATGAATCCTATACTTCTAATCTGGTAGGTCCGGGTCCTGCGGTTCCCGCTTTACTTGGAACCTCCGTTCCAAGGGAAAATTCAGGCGAAATTAGAACGCGTGGTTTTGACCTGGAAATTAGTTGGAGAGGTCGTATTGGTGCTTTTTCTTATCAAATTGGTGGTAACCTGGCCAATAACCGCAGTGTGGTTACGGAATACAACAACCCGACCGGGCTGTTAAGTACTTATTACAAAGGTCAGGTGCTGGGTGAACTATGGGGGTATAATACAGCCGGGC
>JBIKOV010000303.1:0-3709 GCA_044357815.1 Ferruginibacter sp.
CTTCTCTGCTAATTATGGCTATTGGCGGCGGCGCCATTTTACCATTAATTTATGGGTGGATTACTGATCCCTTTTCTCCTCACCTCGCCTATTGGATGATGATTCCCTGCTATGGAGTTATTCTGTTTTATGCGGTTCGTGGTCATCGCTTAGTAAGTAAGTAACCCTTTAACACTCAGATTAAATATCTATAAATTGATTTCAGGTTCAGATCAAGAAGGTAAGTAATTTTCTTAATCCAATTTTTTTACTTTCCTTTTAAAATAATTTTACTGGCAAAAAATAAAGTGATTTATGTAAAACAAATGAGAATTCCCAAATTTGAAGTGGCGAAGCAATTTGCAAAAAAAGTATATAGGGATGTATGGAGTACTAACCAATCAAACGATGCAATGGAAAAGACTTTGTACTCATTTTACTGCCCTTGAACTGCTTAAAGGTTTGGATGGACTTAGTTTACCCGATGCGTCATTTTAAATCTATGAAGAACGGGTATTTTTTCTACCCTACACTCCCTATAACCCTTTCTTAAAGTAATTATGATACAAAAAATATAGTAATAAAAAAAACGCTTCTAAAAGGCTATAGATAAGATTCTTGACCTAATTTTAAGGGCTTAAATCAAAACTATTCTAATCAAGCCGATTGTACAAATATCACTCGATTTAACTAATATTGATGAAGCCCTGGAAACGGCTGCAATGGCGATGCGCGCAGGAGTTGACTGGCTGGAAGCTGGTACACCGCTTATTTTAGCGGAAGGATTGCACGGTGTAAAAAAACTCCGAGAAGCCTTTCCTGGAATACCGATAGTTGCAGATTTAAAAACCATGGATGGTGGTTATTTGGAAGCAGAAATGATGGCTAAAGCAGGTGCAACCCATGTAGTGGTAATGGCCCGCGCCCACGCCGAAACAATCAAATGTGTAGTGAAGGCAGGACGTGACTTTGGCGCCAAAGTAATGGGTGACAATCTAGGTTGCCCAGATATGATTGAAGCTGCTAGATGGTTAGAAGACCTAGGTTGTGATTATGTAATCCACCATATAGGTTATGATGAAAGAAGAGGTATCGCTGCTCAAGGTTTACGGATGCCAAGTCCATTAGACCAATTGCGAGAGGTAGTAAATGCTGTTAAAATACCCGTACAAGCCGTGGGTGGTTTAACCTTGGAACAGGCTATTCAATGTCCTGCATTTGGCGCACCACTAGTTGTATTAGGAGCTCCTCTTACCATTGATGCGGATGCATTTAAAACTGCAGATGGTAATCTGGAAGCATCCTTGCGATTAATATGTGAAAAAATTCATGCTTATGGCGATATTGCCCCTATTGGTTCAAAATAAATAAATATTACTTTTTATGGCAACAAAAAACACTGCTGCTGCAGTAGTCAACTATGCTCCCGAAAAAGGGTCGGTAGAAATACGTGAAATCGAAAGACCAATTATTGGTGAAGAGGATATTTTATTGGAAGTCGCTAATGTAGGAGTATGTGGTAGTGATTTGCATCAGTGGACAGCCGACCATAGCTGGCCAGTTAATTATCCAGTAGTACTAGGGCATGAATTTGGTGGACATATTGTAGAGCTTGGCAGCAGGGTAACTGGTTGGAAAGAAGGCGACAGAGTAGTTAGTGAAACAGCCGCTGTTATCAATCCAAATAGCCCATTAACCAGAACAGGTTTATACAACCTTGACCCAGATAGAAAAGGATTTGGATATGGCGTAAATGGTGCTATGACAAAATATGTAAAAGTACCTGCTAGATGTTTACATCATGTACCCGACAACCTACCCTTTGAACAGGCCTGTCTTACTGAACCTTGCTGCGTTGCTTACAATGCTGTAGTCGAAAATTCGCATATTAAGCCCGGTGACAGAGTAATCGTTCTTGGCCCCGGTACCATTGGTATTCTTTGTGCAGCGATGGCAAGATTATGTGGTGCAGAAGTGGCTATTGTAGGTTTAGAATCAGACCGTCACCGCCTCAATATTGCTAAAAAATATGGCTGCGATGCAATCGTAGGCGATGCAACGGAATGGGCAAAACAAAAAGACGGACTAGGCGCAGATTTTATTATTGATGCTGCTGGTGCGAGTATCACCCTTAAGATTGCATTGCAATTGGTTAGACCAAATGGACATATTACCAAAGTTGGATGGGGACCTCAACCACTTGGTTTTTCATTGGACCCATTGGTTCAAAAAAATGTAACATTGAAAGGTAGCTTTAGTCACAACTGGCCTATTTGGGAAAAGGTGATCAGATTGCTTTCCACCGGTATGTTGGATGTAAAGCCTATCATTGGTGGCGTTTGGGCAATGAACGACTGGCACGAAGCATTTGAAAAAATGCACAAAGGGGAAGTAGTTAAAAGTGTTTTAAAACCAGTTTAAATGCGATTAAAAGATAAAGTAATTATCATCACGGGAAGTACTACTGGTATTGGCAAAGCGATTGCCCTGCGCTGTGTAGCAGAAGGTGCAAAAGTGGTGATTCATGGATTAGAAAAAAAATGGGGGGAGGAAGTAGTAGCTGAATTAGGAGCTGAAAATGCTGTATTACATATTGATAATTTGGCCGAAGCAGGAACTGCAGAACGCCTCGTAGATGTTGCCATTCAAACCTTTGGAAAAATAGATGCCATTGTTAACAATGCAGCAATCGTTGCCTCATCCAATATTCACACTACCGACAGTGATTTAATGCAACGCATTTTTCAAGTGAATACGATTGCGCCATTTTTACTCATTAAAGCGGCCCTTCCTCAGCTTACCCTGCAAAAAGGTTGTGTATTAAATATTGGTTCAGTCAATGCATATAGTGGCGAGCCTAACCTCCTTGCTTATAGTATTTCTAAAGGAGCATTAATGACATTAACCCGTAATTTGGGCGATACCCTTCATAGGGAGAACCATGTTAGGGTCAATCAAATTAATCCCGGCTGGATTTTAACTGAAACAGAACGTCAAAGAAAAAAAGAGCATGGCTTAGCCGAGGATTGGTACAAAGATTTACCTGCAGTATATGCTCCTGCAGGTCGAATTTTATGGCCAAAAGAAATTGCTGCTGCAGCCATCTATTGGCTGGCCGATGAATGCGGTCCAATTAGTGGACAGGTGGTTGAACTAGAGCAACATCCCTTTATAGGTCGTAATCCTCCAAAAGATGCAAGCACTATTCAAGTTTCAAAATAAAACAAATAAAAAATTATGCCTAAAATAGCTGTATTTCCAAAAGCCTTTATGCAACAATTATGTAAAGATGGCAACATGAAGGTATCTGAATGGATTGAACTTGCCTGCAAACTTGATATAGAAGGATTAGAATGGTATGCAGGATTTTTAGAGATGAGTGATGAAAAAAATTGGCTTCCATTCAGAAGACAGGTGGAAGATCATGGCAAAACAATACCCATGATGTGCTGTTCACCCGATTTCACCCATCCTGATAAGGCATTTCGTGATATAGAAGTTGCTAAGCAAAAAAGATGGATAGACATGACCCATGTTTTAGGGGGCAGCTATTGTAGGGTGTTATCTGGCCAGCGCAGACCCGAACTATCGATTAATGAAGGGATTGAATTTGCGGCTGACTGTATTTATGAATGTCTACCTTACGCTGAAGAAAGAAATATTACGCTTATTTTAGAAAACCATTATAAGGATGACTTTTGGACTTACCCTGAATTTGCACAACAAATGG
>JBIKOV010000304.1:0-3691 GCA_044357815.1 Ferruginibacter sp.
CATCCCAAAGATCAGGTATAACACCATTTTTCCAATTACCGGCTATAATTTCATTCAAACAAGATTCTAATTTAGCTAAATCATCTCCAATTAATACATTGGTACCTTGAGAAACGGTCTCAGGCCGTTCTGTAGTATTACGCAAAGTAAGGCAAGGGATATTAAGTAAAGTAGCTTCTTCAGTAATACCACCAGAATCTGTAATAATACCACGTGAAAATTTGATCAAATAAATAAATTCTAGATAACCTTGCGGATCAATTAAAAGCAAATTTTTAGTGTCGATATTATAGGATTCCAAAATTTTTTTTGTTCGAGGATGAACAGGGAAAATGACAGGATTTCCATCCGAAGACTTAACAATTGAATCAAATATTTTGATTAATTTATTTGGATTATCAACGTTAGAAGGACGATGTAAAGTGAGCAAAAAATATTGATAATGTTTCAAGTTATATTGATCAAAGAAAGTCGGTTTCCTAATTCTACCAATATTACTCAAAAGCGTATCAATCATAGTATTACCTACAAAATGAATATTACCTGCTGGAATATTTAATGAAAGTAAATTCTTATTTGCAATCAAAGAAGTTGTAAAATAATGATTACAAATAGAATCGGTAAGAATTCGATTAATCTCCTCTGGCATTGACATATCACCTGAACGAATACCAGCTTCCACATGTACGACATCAATGTTTAACTTCTTAGCAGTTACAGCGCAAGCCATTGTTGAAGTTACATCGCCAACAACTAATACAACATCTGGCATGTTATTTAATAATTCGATTTCAAACTTAATCATAATTGAAGCAGTTTGTTCTGCCTGTGATCCACCGCCACATTCAAGGTTACAATCAGGATCTGGAATACCAAGTTGATCAAAAAAATCACCACTCATTTTTTTATCATAGTGTTGCCCAGTATGAACTAATCTATATTTTAAGTCCTTGTTTACCTTTTGTGCCTCTTTAATACTTACAATAATAGGTGCAATTTTCATAAAATTAGGTCTAGCCCCTGCTACAATTGTAATTAACATAGTAAAAATTAAATAAGTTAAATGAAAATTATTTACGATTTAATAATTGATAAAATTTTTGTTTCATAATAAGATAAATAAATTTTGTATTGCCAATTAAGTATCGTTTCCATAATCGTCTTGGTTCCTGTAAAAATCGATAAAAAAATTCCAAACCACTATTTTGCATCCATAGAGGGGCACGTTTAGTATACCCAGCAATAACATCAAAACTGCCACCAACACCCATGGTGAAATTAACATTTGATAAAATATTCTTATAAGTATGAATGAAATTTTCCTTTTTGGGAGAAGTTATTGCAACAAACAATAACTGAGCACCACTATTTGATATTTGCAAAGCAACTTGTTCTTCTTCATCCTTGTTAAAATATCCATTTCTATAACCAGCAATAATATCAGATCCATATAGTTGGGTATAAATACTTACCACCTTTTTTACAATCTCCTCCTTACCACCCAAAAAAAAGCATTTATACTTTTTAATAGCAGCTTGCTTTACCAATTCTTGCATTAAATCACAACCAGCTACCCGTTCTGGTAAATATTTTCCTAAAAAACGTGAAGCCCAAACAATTGACTGGCCATCAGCATTAATTAAATCACAACTAATAACACTCTCCATTAATTGATGGTCAGTTTGCATTGACACAACTTTACCTGCATTAATTACAACATGACTAATCTTTTCATTTGACTGAATGGCAGTATCAATAACTGAAATGGTTTCAGTCATAGTTAAGGCATCTAAGGGTATACCTAAAAACTCAACACGATGAGAAAGCATATATTTATAAAAAAAGGAAAAAAATAGGCTAAATACATAGGAGAATGAAAAACTGTTAGGAGGATAAAGAATATAAATCAAACACTGGTCTTAACCAATACAGGAACCTTTTTGAGAAAAAATTCACTAAAAGCATAAAACATCCATGCCTGAGACCATCTCATATATGGAATTTTAGAAGTAAAATGCCTATTAATTTGATAATAAAAATATCCTTTATGGGATTGCATATGATCGATGGTCCAATTTAAAACTTTCTGAATTAAAGTATTATACTCTACAGTCTTATTCAAATGACTCAAAGTAATTAATAATTGAGCAGAAGAATGGATATCTATTGGATAAATAGAATTGTCATAATACTTAGGTGTGCCATTTTTAGTGAAAAAGGTTTCAATATAAAAATTAAAACCTTTTTCAAGAAAACCTGTATAAGTAAAATCATTACTATATTTCATATAATCAGCAATGCATTCTAAATTATAACCAGTATGGAAATTATCAATCCAATGATGAAAAGGAAGCGTTCCGTAACTCCAAGATCCATTATTGTGTTGACGTTGACAACAAAATTCAACCACTTTCTTTGCTTCAAAAATCAATTTGTCATCTTTAGTATAATGATAAACCCGAGAAAGCAATTTGGCACCGAGCAAAGAAGCGTTGTAAACAACCGTATTATCCAGAGGGGAATAAGAAAATGCAAAATTATCATTGGAATCATAAGTACGGTTAAGGTCTTTTAAAATAAAATCGCAAGTGCTTCTGGCAATAGAGAGTAATTTTGGATCGTTGGATAAATCATATGCATCTAACAATGCATTTGCTACAAAAGATGAAGAAACAATAGTTGGAGTATTGATAGGTTGAGAAAAGGCTCTAGCTTCCCAATCAAAATTATAACCCCAACAAGCACCCGAATAACCAAAAGAAATATTGTCAATAATTTTATCAATGAAAAAATGAATTTTAGAAAAATTATTATCAGAAGGCGTAATTGTATATAAATTACAATAACCTGATAAAAACAAACCTAACGCTTTAGAATTATATTGTTTTTGAACACCAAAAATAGTTCTAAAATTAAAAGGAGATCGTTTGAAAAACTGAATCCAACACAATCTTAAAAAATGATTTTTCTTTAAAAAAGGAATAGAATTAAAAACAACACTATTTAAGCCGTCATAAGGGTCATGCCCTTTATATTGTTCACATTCACAAAAATCAATTAATTTATTAAAAGAATTTGAAAATTTATCCAACATAAAAATAAAAAAATATTAGAGAGAAAAAATATTAAGAATAAATGACATTATTAATAAGTCCTGAATATAATTGTCTATAATCAGCATTAACTGAGTCTATGTCAGCTGGGGATAAAATAGAATTCGATTGGAAATCGTTTAACAAGGAAGATAATTTCAAATAAAAATCATCGTCATCCCTAGTTTTGAATAACAAAGTCCCATTAGGTCTATTAACAATATCAGAAGCAATAACGGACTTACCTAAAAAAAGAGCTTCTCTAATAGTTAATGCATCGCCATCTGCATTAGTAGGACGCAAAACAATATCAGAATTTTGAATAACTTTTACAAATGAAAATAAACCACTCAATAAAAAAAAACTGTCTTGTAAGTTTAAATCAATAATTAATTGTTCATATTTAGAATATTTATCAGCTGAGGTTTCAAGAGATGAGACAATATAAATAAAATTTACAGAATAGCCATTTTCTAATAATCTTTTGGTAACAGCGATACACATATCTAAACCGTACAAATCTTCATTTTCAAAAAAATTTAAGCGTGAGGCATTTGCACATAAAATTACATGGCCATTTTTTTTGGATTGGTAGAACC
>JBIKOV010000005.1:0-38413 GCA_044357815.1 Ferruginibacter sp.
TAAAGCCATAGGAAAATCAATCCCTGAAATTATATTGATAGATACTGATATGAATGTATTAAAAGTATGGTGCGAATTTGTTTTTGAAAAATGCCATCCTTGGATACTGAATCAAATTGTAGCAAACAGCTATGACCTTTATTTACTATGCGATATCGACTTACCTTGGGTAAAGGATGAACTAAGAGAATACCCTGATCTGCAAACCCGAGAAAAACTATACCACCATTACAAAGACCTGCTGATAAACCAACCCATCCCTTGGGTAAATATTAGCGGTAATTATGAAGCGAGATTACAGGCCGCAATAAGGGCAATCGATTCAACTTGTACTAAAACCATCCCTGCTTCCTAAACATTCGAAGCATTGAAAGAGGAATGAGTAACATTAATGCAACCGAAATAAAAAATCCCCATTGATTGTGCAGTAGGGGAATCGATTCAAAATTCATTCCGAAAATGCCGCCAATTACGGTAGCCGGTGCCAACAAGCAGGTAACGATGGCCATTACTTTCATGACCTCATTCATTTTTAAATTTACATTACTCAGGTAGAGATCATGTAAGTTCATCATCATATCTCGATAATTTTCAGCAAGGTCATTCGCCTGAACAATATGGTCGTACACATCCTTAAAATATTTTTCGGTTCTTTCATCAATCAGCTCGCTTTCGCTTCTCAATATTCCATTCACCAGTTCCCGAACAGGAGCAACACTTCGTTTGAGAATAATCATTTCTTTACGCAACATATTAATTCTGGCCAGTGTGCGCTTGTTGGAATTTCGAACAATGTCTTCCTCCAAAATTTCAATTTTATCGCCCAGCTTCTCCATCACCACATAGTAATTATCAACGATCAAGTCTATCAAAGAATAAAATACAAAATCCGCATTATTATGACGCACTTTGCTTCCCGCAATCTTTAATTTTTCTCGGAGGGGATTAAATACATCCCTTTTTTCATCTTCCTGAAAGCTGATAACAAAATTTTTTCCGAGCACAATGCTGATCTGTTCTATTTCAACGGTAGAATCCTTCTCATTAAAATAAAGCATGTTAAGCAAACAAAAAAGCAAGCCGTCAATCTCATCCATTTTAGGTCGATGACCCATGCTTAAAATATCTTCTGCTATTAGATAATGGATGCCGTATTTAGTACAAATATCCTCAATATCGTTTTTGCGCAATCCATCTACATTCAACCAAGTGGTAGTGGGCGATTCGATATATTCAAAACAAGAAGATACCGTTGTCAACTCCTTAATGTCAATATGCTCATGGTCGAAATCATAGACAAAAAGCTTAACCGCCTCGGGCTCTTTCCTTGTTGCAATTGCAGTTGGATTTACCTGCAATATTTTTTTGGTCCGAAGCAGTTCTAGCGGATTCAATAAATAAGAAAAATAATTACGGGTTGGCATCGTTTCAATCGATTAAGTATAAATGAAGAGTTCCGGTAAATTATGATCTACATTAAAAAACCGAAGTTAATACTTCGGTTTATTGAATAATAAAATATTTTAGTTGCTTTTGAAGGCTGCTGGTTTTTATCTATTACCGGATCGTTGAGGAGCGCTTCCCCTTCTTGCTCCTCTGTCAGAGGAATGAAAGCTATTGCCCTGCTTCTTGAACGGTGGTTTTTTGGGTCCCGTTATTGGCGGTGCGTAAGATGCTGCACTCAATGGATAAGGATGACTATCCACCACCGGAATATTTTTCCCAATCAGCTTTTGTATATCTTTTAATTCGGTACGCTCTTCATGATCACAAAAAGAGAACGCGATTCCCGTATTGCCTGCTCTACCGGTTCGGCCTATACGATGAACATATGTTTCGGGCACATTGGGCAATTCAAAATTAATTACATGGGTAAGCTCATCAATATCTATACCCCTTGCAGCAATATCGGTTGCTACCAGTACGCGCAGGTTGCCACTTTTAAAATTGCTCAATGCATGTTGCCGCGCATTTTGTGATTTATTGCCATGGATCGCTGCTGCCGTAATATTTTCCTTGTGCAAAATTTTTACCACCTTGTCCGCTCCATGCTTGGTCCGCGTAAAGACTAAGGCGGAAACTACTTTTTCGCTTTTCAACAAATACAATAAAAGCCCTGGCTTATTATTTTTATCAACATGAAACAGGCTTTGGTCAATAGCGTCTACAGTAGATGAAACTGGAGTCACCTCTACCTTGGCAGGATTGGTCAATAATACATTCGCAAGGGTTTGAATCTCAGGAGGCATGGTGGCAGAGAAGAAAAGGGTTTGCCTTTTGGCGGGTAATTTTATGATTACCCTTTTTACGTCGTGAATAAAGCCCATATCAAGCATGCGATCGGCCTCATCCAATACAAATATTTTCAAATGTTGTAAGCCAATAAAGCCCTGGCTCATTAAATCCAATAATCTACCGGGCGTTGCTACCAATATGTCCACTCCATTTTTTAGTTGGTTGGTTTGGTGAAATTGTGATACGCCGCCAAAAATCACCATATGTGATAGTCCGGTATATTTTCCATACGCAGCAAAACTCTCATCGATTTGAATAGCCAGCTCACGGGTAGGGGTAAGTATGAGCGCTTTGATTTGTTTGCGGCCTCGCTCTGCCTCTTTTTCTTGATGCAGTATCTGCAAAATAGGAATAGCAAAAGCAGCAGTTTTTCCTGTGCCCGTTTGAGCACAACCAAGTAAATCTCTTCTTTCCAGTACTAGTGGAATAGATTGTTGCTGAATGGGAGTAGGGGTAGTGTATCCTTCGTCGGCCAATGCCTTCAGGATAGGTTCAATTAATTCTAATTTTGTAAATGCCATTGAATGGTTTAATTTTTATAAAGGCTGGGAAAGACGTTGCATTTTCTGAATCAGCGGAAATTTTATACCACATCGGCTTACAACTTGCCGTATGTTTTTAGTGGAGTAGGGTGCAAAGGTAGTGTTTTATTTTTTGATGCGGGTGTAAAGGTGGTCCCGGTATTTGTTTCAATGAGTTAACAACAGTGAATCTGTTGCAAAGGAGGATTGAGCAGCAGCACAAAAAAACCGATACAAATTGCATCGGTTTTTTTAACGTTCGATTAAAATCGCTCATAGAGTTTTCTCAACCGCTCGCGATTCATCTGTTTTTCCCAATCTTTTCCTAAGGCATTTTCCCAAAGTGGTTTCATACCTAAAGACACATCAATCATTTTATTAAATTGCTCATCTGAAAGGTTGGCACAAATATTTTTTGGAATATCAATCTGATGCATTTCAACCATGCGCTTAAAGTCCTTTACGCCCTCCGGATAAAATTCTTCTAGGTGATCAAACACTATACAATTGCCAATTCCATGCTTGGTACCCAATAAATAACTGAGGCCGTAACTAACGGCATGGGCTACACCCACCTGAGAATATGCAATACTCATTCCGCCTGCATAAGAAGCCATCATTAGTTTATCATCGCTCTCCTCATCCCAACTATCCTTGTTTACATACACTTCCTTACAAATCTGTAGGGCCTTTTCTCCATAACTTTTACTGAATTCATTCAAATAGGTACCTGTAAGGCTTTCAATACAATGGATGTAACAATCCATCCCAGTATAAAACCGTTGATTGGCCGGTGCATTGCTGGTTAACTGTGGGTCTAGCACAATCTGGTCGAAGGGTGTAAAATCTGAGTTCATACCCAGCTTTTTTGTTGGCCCAGTAAGCACAGTAGTTCTACTTACCTCTGCGCCCGTACCACTTAATGTAGGTATTCCTACCTTATACACGCCTGGATTTTTTACAAGATCCCAACCCTGATAATCTGCACTGCTACCGGAATTATTCATCATCAACGATACCGCCTTTGCAAGATCCATAGCAGACCCACCTCCAATACCCACTATACCACTCACTGTTCCAAACTCCTCTTTTAATTGTTTGGCAATACTATCTACATAACTAGTCTTGGGCTCATAGGTAACATCAACAAAAATAATTTGGTCCCGTCCCTTTGCAGGAACCCTTTTAGCTAAATCCTTTCCCTCAAAAAAATGATCCACCAAAAATACCATAGGGGCAGCCCCTTTTCTATGCGGTTGTAATATTTCATCTAACTGATTAAATGCGCCACGTCCGTAAACAACGTAACCAATCATTTTGAAGTTTCTAAAATTCATAGTGCAATTTAGGTAGAATGATTTGAAAATAAAATGAACCTACAGAACTCGGCAGCTATTTTATTAACTTTTTAATATCGGCATCTCCTTCCAAATTGTTCATTTGAATCATAATGTCATCGTATCGGTACAATACTTTTTTACTGATCGGCTTTACGGTGTACAATTTTGGATTAGGCAAACAGGCCGCTATTTTCGCAGCTTCGCTTCTAGAAAGGTTTTTAGCGCTTTTATTAAAATAGGTCCTAGAGGCAGCCTCAATTCCGAAAATGCCTTCCCCCATTTCAGCTACATTTAAATAGGTTCCCAAAATACGCTCCTTGCTCCAAAGGGTTTCAATCATAAATGTGAAATATACTTCCAGCCCTTTTCTAAAAAAGCCTCCTCCCTGCCATAAAAAAACATTTTTAGCAACCTGCTGACTTATAGTACTAGCGCCCCTTCTTCTATTAGGATGTTTTTGATTGTATTGCACTGCTTTCTCAATCGCCTTCAAATCAAAACCATTGTGCTCAGAAAATAATTGATCTTCGCTCGCCATTACTGCAAGTTTTATATTTGAACTCATTTGACCATAACTTACATACGACCTTTTTAATCCATATCCCTGTACTAGGCTTACAACTTGTGTAATCGTTATCGGCGGATTTACCCACTTACAAAATAGTATATAAAAAAGTTGAAAAATGAAGAGGTAAAGAATCGTTTTTTTTATTATGCGCCAGACTTTTTGCATGGGAATGCCGATTGGATTTAAAATAAAATTAGGTTACATTTTCTTATTATCTGAAATCTTCAAGTAGTGCAGAGAATATTTTTTGCCGATAACCATTCCGCTACTTGATGTCTTTGCTAAAACATATCCAATCGCAGCTAAAGAAACTGATGCGCCCATCAATGCAGGGCTAAATTTTTCCCGATCAACCAAAAATACAACCCCTCCAGCTAATGTGAGTAATACCCCTCCACCAAGCAAGCTGCCAGCACTGGCTGATAAATCGAATCGATGACCTGTTTTATTGATAACGCTGATTTGATTATAATGATATTGATAATAATAGGTGGTGAGGGTGTCCAATATAAATACCCCCAGCATGGTAGGAATTTGACGAACTACAAATTGCTTCAGATACAACGTGTCATTATTTATATGGGTGATGTAGGCATTAAGTGAAACACCCGTAGTAGTAACCATATTGATATCGGTTCCTGAAAAATATCGATTGACCGTTTTATTCTTTCGTTTTAACAAAATAACATCGGAGGATTGACTAAAGCTATTATAACCCATTAACAAAAGTAATATCAGTAAAATACGGTTCATGGAGTAAAATATAGAAAGGAAAGATAAAACAAACTAACGGTTAATTATTGATTTGTTGCAGAATATAAAAGCCCTAACAAAAGAGCAATGCCAAATATTAATAATAGCAATCCGGAAATTTTATTGATTAGTACAATATTTCTATGTGTCAGCTTTTTACTTAACCGGCCGGCCAGTAAAACTTTTCCCACATCGGCACCAAAATTGACCAAAATGCAGGTCGAAAAAATTACGATTCGTTCTCTTACCGAATTGGCAATAGCGAGGGTGGTAGCAGTTGTGAGCCAAAAAGCAATAACGGCCGGGTTTAGGGTATTGATAAAAAACCCAGCAATGGCTAATCTAACGTGTGTACTCGCTGAAACGCGAATGGCGGACTCTTCCACACTGCGCATCTTTATTTTTTTAAAAAAAAGATAAAATACTCCCATGGCAACCAAAAATAAACTACCCGTTAAGCCAATGACTTTTTTGAATTGTAACAAATTGGCTACCATCTCAGAAAAAACATTGCTCAGTACCACTATTAATAAATCGCTCAGCCAAACTCCAGCTACAAAGCTAAAGCCTCCAGCTCGCCCATTCACTACGCTTTGCTTGATGATCGTAAACACAATGGGGCCTACTGAAAAAACCAGTAACAGGCTGATGGCAAAACCCTTTAAAACCGCATTCATCATTTTTTGTTACATTAAATTTTGTTCGGGCATTCGGTTGGAAAAGTATAAGAATCGCGTAGTAGAAATCACTTCTTTTTAAAAATTGGTACCGTACTGCAGGGTTCACCATACATGATACTTTTAGCCACCGGACGCAATAATTTGGTAGCTTCCAGATAGGCTGATTCGCCGACGGGCAATTCGCCGCAGCCTTTTATTACAACTCTTTTATCAGTATAATCACTCAGGTTAATTTGAGCTATATTTTTCAGCAACAATTGATTCGTTAATTCTGCTACTGTTCCAAATGCCACTTCGGAGGCCACCGGCTGCAAATAACTTGCTACCAGCATATATGCCCAAATAGGTATAACCGCATCAGCACTACAGGTTACCGCCACCATTTTTTTTGTATACAGACTAAGGTCTAGTGTTTTAAGGGCTTCTCTAAATTCCTTTTCTTTTAAAATCAGCCCCATAAATAAATAATCCTTCATGTCAAATAAGGCTATTTCTCCCAAAGGAAAATATTCCTCCAAGTTTAATGTAACCAGCGCGCTCTCGCTAACCTTATTATTGATTACCTCATCCATAGACACAAATTTAAGCATAAATAAACTCCTTTGGTTGGTTTCCCTTTCGATAAATGGAATTTTGAAGCAGCAGTAAAGTTGAGCTGCCGATTCTGTGGGATTTTTCATTTCTTTTTTCCCGCTGATTTTTGCAGATACTCCCGCTGATCAACGCTGATAAGACAATGGTTTTGGATAAGAACAACAATTCCTTTACATTTAATCTTTGCCAACATTTAACGAAATTATTAATATACGTGCTGCCTTTTTTTAGCAACACGATTGTAACGCTATCAACTAGTAAGAAATGTTCATAAAAACTTTTGTCGCTATTTCCTTTTTTTTATTGCTGTTTATTTTTTTGGGGTGTAATAATAACGACCGCAATCATCCGTATGCAGAATGGAGAATCGCTGGAGGCACCAACGAATTGACACATTATTCTTCCCTTACACAAATAGACACCAATAATGTTAATCAATTGCAGGTGGCCTGGGTTTACCACTCAGAAAAAAACGACAGTACCCAATTTGGTTCCATGCAATGCAATCCAATAATTATTGGTAATATTCTTTATGGCGTGTCGCCTAAACTAAAATTATTTGCCATCGATGCCGCTACCGGCATACAGCAATGGCAATTTGATCCAACAGACTCAATCGCCAACAAAAGCTGGCATAGAAAAAGCGTTAATATGAATAGGGGCGTTGCCTATTGGGAAGAAGGGAATGACAAGCGAATTATTTACACCGTGGGTTCAGTCGCCTATGAAGTAAATGCTGATAATGGCAAACTCATTCCTTCCTTTGGAAAAAATGGTGGAATCAATCTCAATGTAGGGCTCGATCGTAATGAAAGCACTGTCTTTGTTGCTCCCACCTCACCTGTTACGGTATACAAAAACCTATTTTTTTTAAGTGGAATGGTAGGAGATGAAACCCCCGGACATATTCGAGCATTTGATGTAAAAACCGGAAAACAACAATGGATATTTCATACCATTCCTTACCCAGGTGAGCCGGGCTATGAAACTTGGGAAGATAGTACTGCTTATAAATATTTGGGGTCTACCAATAGTTGGGCCGGATTTAGTTTAGACAAAAAAAGGGGAATCCTTTTTGCTCCCATCGGAAACCCTACGAATGACTTTTATGGAGGCCAAAGATTGGGAAAAGGATTGTATGGAAATTGTCTGGTTGCACTCGATGCTGCTACGGGTAAACTCCTTTGGCATTTTCAAACCGTTCATCATGATGTGTGGGATATGGATTTACCTGCAGCTCCGGCCTTAGTTACGATTATGCGGGATGGTAAACCAATTGATGCTGTTGCACAAACAACCAAAACAGGCTTTGTTTTTATTTTTGAAAGAGAGACAGGAAAACCCCTCTTTCCGATTGAAGAAAGACCCGTTGCAACCAACACCAGCCTAAACAAAGAAAAGCTATGGCCAACACAACCGATGCCCTTATTGCCAAAACCTTTTGCAAGACAGGTATTTACCGAAGGTGACCTAAATACCATATTGGGTGATTCAAATTTTCAGGATATAAAAAGTCGCTATAGCTCGTATCGATCTGGTAATATGTTTACCCCGCCAAGCAAGGAAGGCACGATTATTTTACCCGGCTATGATGGTGGAGGTGAGTGGGGTGGACCTGCAGTAGATCCCACCACCAATTTATTATACGTAAACGCCAATGAAATGGCCTGGGTGCTCAACATGGTGGAAAATAAGCCCGATAAAAAAAGGATTCGCAACAACTTAGAAGCTGGCGCCAGCTTGTACGCACAGTATTGTATGGGTTGCCATGGTCCAGAACAGCAGGGGGCAGGAGATTATCCCTCTATCGTAGGAGCTGATAAAAAATATACAAACGAAAAATTTCTTGAGCTGCTTTCAACTGGCAGAAGAATGATGCCAGGATTTAATAACCTTGCAAAAGAAGAAAAGCAAGCAATTGCCGCTTTTATTTTAAAAGACCCGCAGCTACAGAAAAAAATATATAACGGACCTGTTGAAAAAATTCGAAAAGCGCCCACTGCACTGTATGGCTTTACGGGCTATAATAAATTTTTAACCAAAGATGGTTATCCAGCTATCAGCCCACCCTGGGGAACAATCAATGCCATCAACTTAAATACAGGGGAATTAGTTTGGAAAATACCTTTCGGAGAATTTAAGGAACTAAAAGAGAAGGGGATTCCAACTACGGGACGCGAAAATTATGGAGGTCCGCTAGTAACCGCCGGCGGTGTATTGTTGATCGGTGCATCTGCTGATGGAAAATTTAGGGCAATCAATAAAAGAACAGGAGCTATTTTATGGGAAACAGATCTTCCTGCACCAGGAGTAGCAACACCCTCCGTTTATGAAGTGGGTGGAAAGCAATATGTAGTTATTGCCTGCGGTGGCTCAAAATGGGGAGGTAAAAAAAGTGATGCCTATATTGCCTTTGCTTTACCCCAAAAATAAAGTAGATAACGCCACGCGTTGATAAAAAATATTTTATCGGAATGATAAACCATTTAATAATTTATTGAATGGTCCATCATTTAGCCCCGTAAATGATATGCCTTTGGTTGGGTAAACACACGCAAACCTACTGATGATAACGTGCTTCCAAAACCACTGTGTTTTCTCCCGCTCCAAGGTAATGCTGCACTTACATGGTCGCAACAATTCCAGTACACCGTTCCTGCATTCAATTGGCCTTGTAGCTCCGTAGCCCTTGCTTCATTATTACAAAAAACTGCCGCAGTTAGTCCGTATGGGGTATCATTCATTCGTTCAATTGCTTCCGCATCATCGGCCACTTTCATAATACCAATAATTGGCCCAAAAGACTCTTCTTTCATCACATCCATTTCGTGGGTAACATTCACCAATACAGTTGGCTCAAAATAATTACCCAATCCTGGAATAATTTTTCCTCCACACAAAACAGTGGCGCCCTTGGATACCGCATCCTGCACCTGAGCTGCTAAAAATGCCGGCTGTTCCTTTCGGGTTAAAGCCCCGATATACACATTTTCAGATACGGGGTTTCCAATGCTATAGGATTTTACTTCTGCTACAAAAGCCGCCACATAAGCATCATAGCATTTTTCGTGCACATAAATCCTTTCTACCGAACAACAACTTTGGCCGTTGTTGTAAAAAGCACCATCCGCAGTATTGGCAGCAATGGTTGGTATATCTGTAACATCATCTGTTACATAGAGTGGATCCTTACCTCCCAATTCAAGCCCACATGGTTTCATTTTTTTACTCACGCGCTCATAAATATATTTTCCAGTTGCATATGAACCGGTGAAAAAATAACCGTCTAAATCTGCTTCCAATAATAATTCCCCCACCTCTTTTGCACCTACAGCTATTTGAAAAACATTTTCAGGAACCCCAGCAGCATGCAAATGTTTTTCTATTTCCATTCCTGTTAATGTAGACAATTCGGAAGGCTTATAAATTACTGCATTGCCGGCCAACAAGGCTGGCACAAACACATTGGTACCTACCAGATAAGGATAATTCCAAGCAGAAATATTACAAACAATTCCCAGCGGTTCGTATACAATTTTTTCACGAGTAGCCCCGCTCTCCACCATCCACTCTTCACTTAAATATTTGGAGGCATTGGCCGTAAGCCATTCTATTCTTGCACAAGCTCCATTCACTTCATTTTTGGCCTGCTGCAGGGGCTTGCCCACTTCACTTGTTAATACCGAAGCACAGGTTTCAATATTGGTTTGCAACAGCTCCGCAAAACGACGAATAATCGCCACCCTTTCTGCCAACGAAATAGCAGCCCATTTTTTTTGCCCCGCACGCAGACTGTTTACTTTCTGCTCAATACTTTGTTGGTCATCTGCTACAACAGTAGTAATTAACTCTTGGGTGGCGGGATTGATAATATTCATTCTAACTTGGTTTATTTTTTTAAAAAGATAATCACTCGTTCATTTTTCATAGAAGCGAAATCTGACTGGCGAAATATTAGGCACTATATTTTACTGCTTCAACAAAAAACCAGTCGCGGATATTTTTAGAAAGAGGATTTTGCTCTTTATTAATAATTCGCTCAGGATGCCACTGCACACAAATCATCGGTGAGCGATTTTCCTTTTCTTTCCATTCAATACCCTCTATTATTTCATCTGCCTGAGAAAAACAATTTACCACCAATGAATCTGCAACCCGGTTGATGGCCTGGTGATGCGCACTGTTAACTTCACCTTCATGTATTGCTGTGATGGTATGCAATAAACTACCTGCTAATAATTGTACGCCATGAACATGATCTACTCCAGCTCTAGATCGATGGTTGGGTTTTCCTTCATCTTCTAAGTCGGTTAGCAAATTGCCTCCCAATGCTACATTCACTAATTGCAAACCTCTACAAACCCCCAGGATGGGCATCTTTAATAATTGTGCGGCACTAAATAAATCCAACTCAAACTGATCTCTCGCTGGATTCCATTCAGCAGGCTGATTAGGATAATGGGTAATGGCTGGTTGAATAAATTTGGGATCCATATCCACACCTCCGCTTAACAACAATCCATGACATTTTTCAAGGTCCTCCAAGTTTTGTTTTTCCCAACTAAGTTCCACTATTTCTACGTCCATAGTTTCACCAAGTATCCATGCAGGATAATTGGGATATTTTGTTTCTGAAAAACTGATGCCGATTATAATAGGTGTTGCCAAAATTTATAGAGCGGTTTCGTACAATAATTTAAAGTCTTCCCTGCTTACTGGTTTCGGATTATTAGGATGTGCAAAATCTGCAAAAGCTAGGTCTGCCAAAATATCAAGGTGCTCCGTTTTTACACCAATACCACTTAATTTTTTGGGAATTCCCAAGCGATCGTTGAGGTCAAATAAAAAATCCACCACACCTTGTCCTGTTTCATTTTTTATCCCCAAGGCCTTTGCCATGCGAACAAATTTTTCTTCAAATCCTGCAATATTAAATTGCATGCCGTATGGCAGATTTACTGCATTAGCAAGTCCATGGTGAGTGTCCAGCAGACTAGACAGTGGATGCGCCAAGGAATGTACAACACCTAGGCCCTTTTGAAATGCAATGGCGCCCATCATAGAAGCAAGCAACATATTAGAACGAGATTCAATAGTAGGATTTTTTACTGCATCCTCAATAGATGCTGCTATCAGGCGCATTCCTTCTAATGCAATACCATCACAAATTGGATGATAGTTTTTCGCAATAAACGCTTCCATATTATGTGTTAATGCATCCATACCGGTAGCCGCTGTAACGAAAGGCGGAAGGTCCATTGTCAAAATGGGATCCGCAAAAACAATCTTTGCTAATAATTTGGGAGAGAAAAGAATTTTTTTCTGGTGGGTTTCGTCATCTGAAATAATTGCCGAACGACCCACTTCACTTCCTGTTCCTGCAGTAGTTGGAATGGTAATAAAATGCGGCACATCGTTGGTTACATATACATCTCCACCAATTAGGTCGTCATACTTAAATAAATCTTCGCGGTGATTGATGCGCAACAGTATTGCCCTTGCTACATCAATGGCTGCGCCACCCCCGATGCCAATGATACAATCGCAGTTTGCCGCATCGTATGCATCACCACCTTTGTATACATCACTCTTCACTGGGTTTTTATGGATATCATGGAAAACAGTTACTGCTATTCCTTTGCTAGTAAGATCCGCAACAATCGCTTTAAAAAAATCCAGTCCGGCAATAGTAGGATCGGTAGCTATCAATGGTTTTTTTAATTGGTTATTGATTAAATAAGCCGGCAGTTCTGCCACCACACCCGCACCAAAGCGAATGGTAGTAGGAAAATTAAATTGAGCAATAGACATTTTGAAAAATTGTGTTGATATAAAAAATTATTTTGAAGACTGCGGAAGAAATAGCATAAATTAAATGATCTCTAAATACCGCTTGGTTTCCCAATCGGTTACCACCTTAGCAAACTGACGCACTTCCCAATCACGGGTTTGAGTAAAATGGGTAACAAATGTTTCGCCAAAGATTTCTTTTGCCACAGCTGAATTTTTCATAGCCTGGTTGGCATCATCTAAACTCTTCGGAAACCTTCCGTGGCTTTCATCTCTATAACCATTCCCTTCTGTAGCCGCCTGCAAACTCAACTGGTTTTTAATGCCATATAAACCGGAGGCCAAACAAGCAGATAATGCTAAATAAGGATTGGTGTCACTTCCAACCACCCTTGTTTCCAATCGACAGGATTTGCTTCCTCCTGTTAAAGTACGTAAGGCAACCGTTCTGTTATCATTGCCCCAGGTTACGGTAGTGGGCGCCCAAGCTCCTTCTACCAATCGCTTGTAAGAATTAATCGTAGGGGCTACCATCGGTAAAATATGAGGCAAGCAATAAAGCTGCCCTGCCAGATAATGCTGCATTGTTTTGCTCATCTGGTTTGGCTGCGTAGCGTCATAAAACAAGTTGATATTTCCGCACCAAAGCGACTGATGCACGTGTCCGCTGCAGCCAGGTAAATTTTCGTTAACCTTAGCCATAAAGCTAGCTAAGATACCATGTTTATAGGCGATTTCTTTTACTGCCGTTTTAAATAAGGTAGCATTGTCAGCAGCCATTAAAGCGCCACTATATGCGATGGCAGCTTCGTATACACCGGGTCCTGTTTCAGTATGTAACCCTTCTAGCGGTATGTCAAATTGTTTTAGTTGATCAAAAAGTGCGGAAAAAAAATCATTTCGTTCGCTACTTCTTAAAATCGAATAGCCAAACATGCCGGGTGTTAATGGCGTCAAGTTTCTACCTTCTTTTTCGGCAAAGCTTTTGGAAGTTTCGGCAAAATTAAACCATTCAAACTCCTGTGAGCATTTGGCTTCAAAGCCTGATTCGGTAGCTTGAGCAATTATTTTTTGTAGTAATTGCCGCGGGCAAATCTCAAGCGGATTTCCATCGTCATCTATAAATTCCCCCAGAAAAAAAGGCAGGTCGTTTTCCCAAGGAATTTTTCTAAAGCTGCTAAGGCTCAGCTTTACTTTTGCGTCAGGATAACCTGTATGCCAGCCCGTATAGCTGGCATTGTCATAAGCTTGGTCGGCCATATCCCAACCAAAAATTACTGCGCAAAACCCCAATTCGCTTTTGGCTACAGATAGAAATTTTTCACTTGAAATATATTTTCCGCGAAGCACGCCATCAATATCTGCAACGGCTACTTTTACTCTGCCGGATGGATGTTTACTCACATAATCAAAAATTTCCTCGTTACTCATTTTTTTAAAATTTTAAAAAGTAAAAAAAAGAAAAGTAAGATACTGAAATAGCAAATTGCCAACAGTACATTATAATAACACAATGCAATTAAACAAATAATTGCCAATACCAATGCCACAATGGGGGTAAAAGGATAAAATGGTACCCGGAAGGGCCGTTTCATCTCAGGAGCTTTTTTTCTCAATTGCAATACCGCTAGCATCGAAAATATGTACAAGGTAAGGGCACCAAAAACTGATATAATGATAATTTCGGCAGTTTTTCCCGTACAAAGGATAATAATACCTAAAATAGAATTAAAAATAAGCGCGTTGGCAGGCGTTTGAAAACGCGTATGCACCTTTCCTAAAATGCGGGGCGCATTACCGATTTTGCCAAACTCAAAAGTTGCTCTACCACTAGCCAATAATAATCCATGAAAGGATGCCACCAATCCAAATAAGCCAATACCAATTAATAATTTATAAAAAAGATGGTCAGCTGCAAAAACCTTACCTAGCGCAAGTGGCAAGGGCGAATCGGAACTAGTGCCTGCAGCAGAATAAACAATGGTTTGCCAGCCTCCAATTCCAATGGAGGCTACAAATACTAGTACGCATAAAATCACCAGCGTAATAAGCGCAGATCCAAAACCGTTCAAAATATCTTTTTGAGGGTGAATCGCTTCTTCTGCAACATTGGCCACTCCCTCAATCCCTAGAAAAAACCAAATAGCAAATGGAATCGCTGCAAAAGCGCCACCCCATCCATTTGGAAAAGGGTTTTGAGTAAAATGGCTAATTGAAAAATGAGGCAGCGTTAGTGAAGAAAAAAGCAATAATTCACCTACTGCCAAAATAGTAACGACTAATTCAAAACTAGCGGCAGCTTTTACCCCATATATATTTAATGTCATAAAAACCAGATAAACCGAAACGGCAGCAGGGAGTATGGGCACTTGTGGAAATGCTAGATTAAAATAAGAACCTATTGCAATCGCAATGGCTGGTGGCGCAAAGACAAATTCAATAATTTGCGCCAGCCCTGCCACAAAGCCAATATCTTTTTTAAACGCCTTTTCTGCATAATCATATACACCGCCTGCTTTGGGGATGGCACAAGCCAATTCGGCATATGAAAAACTAAAGCAAGTATATAAAATAATAACTAAAATGGTGGCCATTGCCATTCCTAAAGTACCCCCTTTTTCTAAACCTAGGTTCCAGCCAAAATACATCCCCGAAATTACATAGCCCACGCCTAAACCCCATAAAAGGGTCGGTGTTAATGTTCGCTTAAGTGTACCATTTGCCATCGTGTAAGGCTTCATTTTTTCATGCCCATCAAAAGTAGGATATAAAATTAATTATCAAGTTGATTTTTAAGCTGTTGCCAATATATTTGAAATTTCATCAACAGAGAAGCTTCTTTTGGCGCAATCGGTTGCTATGTATTTTTACTGGTTAATTTTATTATCTTTATTTTCTAACCTTTCAATCAAGCGACATGAGCAAATTTAAAAGACGAGATTTTATAAAAAACAGTTTCATAGCAGGTTTGGGTACATCGATTCTTACCAAATCAGACAATGTGGGAAGCAATGAATTACAACTACCTGAAACAAATAGGGTGTTAGCGGAAGGAAAGGTTAAAAAGATCATTGTAGCAGGTGCAGGTATGGGTGGCCTTTGTTGCGCTTATGAATTAATGAAAAAGGGACATGAGGTAATTGTATTGGAAGCTACTGGTCGTCATGGCGGACACGTTTATACAGCCCATGATGGCCTATCTGATGGCCTATACGGTGATTATGGCCAGGAGCACATTACCAAACCTGGTTATGATAAATACTGGGGATATATCAAAGAATTTGGTCTAGATGTATTGCCTTACCCAAGACGAAAGAATTTATCAAGGAGAATCGGAGGAAAATTTTATACTGAAGCCATGTTAGCTGACCCTTCAGTTTTGAAGGGCTTTGGATTAAATGAAAAAGAAGTCCAGTTTTTAACCATTAATCCTTGGTCTGATTTGGAGTTCCTTTATAAAGCCCCCTATCTCGACAAGTTTACAGATGAATATCAGCCTTTTAATATTGGACTGGACGAGTTGGATAAAATAACGATGGCTGAACTGTTTAAAAGAAACGGTGCATCCAAGGCAGCCCTAGGTTTGATGGGTGGGGAAGACGCTTCTGCCCTCTTTTCCTTATGGAGTACAGCCATATTAAAATTGAGAGGAGTTCCGCTTAGTCCAACTGGTCTTTTCCGGCTCAAAGGTGGAAACCAAATGCTTCCCAATGCATTTGCAAAAAGATTGGGAGCACGCGTAAAATTAGATGCGAAGGTAATCGGCATCCAGCATGATCAAAAGGGAGTAACCGTCAACTATAAACATCAGAATCAGCCAAAAACGCTATCGGCAGATTACCTAGTAAACTGTATTCCGTTGCCTGCCTTTCGTAACATTCCCATTGAGCCTGCAATGCCCGCTGAAAAGCAATATATTTTTGATAACCTCACCTATGATTCTTACCAGCGATTTGTATTTCAAGCCAGCTCAAAGTTTTGGGAAGATGACGGGTTTACAATTAATATGAATTTGGGTCATCCAGACCTTTGGGCCACTTGGCAATCTGCCGAAGAGGTAGATAGTACAAGGGTGATTGTTTTGGGCACAGGCCCCGGAGGAATTTCGCCCCAAAGGGCACTTGCAGCTTTCCGCGAAGTTTATCCCGGCAAAGACACCATTGAACAAGCGATTAGCAAAGACTGGACAAAAGAAGCTTATTCTTCCACTTGTGAAAGACTTCCATTTCCCATCGGCGAGCTACATAAATTTTGGCCCTTGCTTATGAAACCACAAGGCCGGATCCATTTTGCGGGAGCATATGCAGATAATTTACATTGGGGAACAGAAGCGGCCACGAGGTCGGCTAACCGAGTAGCGAATGAAATTGATGCGGCATAAGTAAATACCATATGAAACCAATCCTTTTTTGTATCGCCTTGCTCTGCTGCGTATGTATTTACGGTTTTAAAAATATACAATTGCAACAAGAGAATAGCGTACCGCTCATTCAAATAACCATACCCGAAAGTAAAAGTACTTTTAGATGGAATACAATGATTTCCTATTCCATCAATGTGACTGATAAGGAAGATGGCATGTCGAAATACAATGAAATTGCTGCAAATGAAGTCTTACTAAAAGTTGCTTTTTTAGCCGACTCTTTGAATACAAAAAATTATTTAGCCAGTACCGCAACAAGCCAAAAGGAAAATTTTGCAATTTCTCTTTTAATGAAATCTAACTGTTTCACCTGCCACGCATTTAAAAACAAACTGATTGGCCCTTCTTTTGAACAGGTTGCTCTTAAATATCCTATCAATTCAACAACAATTGAAGCGCTTTCAAAAAAAGTGATTGCTGGCGCTACGGGAACCTGGGGAAGCGCGGTTATGCCCCCCCACCCAGATATTCAAAAAGAAAATATAAATGAAATGATTGGATGGATACTTACTAATAGTGCTGACAAAAACCTGTCTTATTACATCGGCCTTGAAGGAGCTTTTCGTACCCAAGAAAATTCAAGCAATTCTGCCGATAAGGGATTGTATGTATTAACTGCAAGCTATGCTGATCATGGCTTAATAAATAAACCTCAACTTAGTCAAAGAGGTGTTCAAACCATTGTGCTACATCCAGAAACTATCGGGAAAAAATAATTTACCTGCCTGTTTTTCTGACTTCCAGCACAAACCACATTCCTAATATTTTATGCGGCAACAATTTTATAAAACAAGGGACCCCTTCCATAATATAAATTGATGAATCAACCTACAAATTATTGCCTTAATATTTATTTTGACCGGACTTTACCTCTATTTTTTCAGAGCCACCTTTCCAAGATAAGGTCAAGGTAAAATTAACATTGGAAGTAATTTCTATTGCCGGCCGCTGTTTTACTGAAGCCCTTGCACCGCATTTCAATGATAGCATTCCGTCCTTACCAATAGGGTATCGTTCTATTCCATGCTCATCTATAAGCTGTACATCCCATTGCAGCGTATTTTTCAATCCATTTGCCTTTAGACCGAAAATGACCTCAAATAATATCGATACCGGCACAAGGCCTGTCCAGCCAATAAAATCGGGCCGAGCCAAAAACCCAGGGTCTGTAGTTTCTGGTGAATAGTATTCCCAAAAAGTGCCTGTTTTTTTAAAGACTTCTCCCACCTGGTGGTGATGTTTCATTGCGAGGTCAAAAGCCATAGAATGAAACCCTTTATTTTTTAACCCCGCAATAACCATATAATTGGCTGGCGCCCAAACCCCTCCCTGCCAATAACGTCCATCTGCCTGGTATTTTTCGTGGTTTGCTGGAATGGAAGATATCGGATGTGTTCTTAAAAATGTTGCAGGATCTTTTAAATTTGCTACAAAAGACTCCAGCTCGTTTTTATCAAGTACATCTGTCCATAATGCCCAAAATGCTCCAATGCTTTTAAGGGTGCCGTGACTACCATCTGCATACCGGTCATATAAAAAACCAGATTTGGAATCCCAAAGTTTTTCTTTAATATATTTTTTAAGAAATTTTGTTTCCTCTTCAATATCCTCTATTTCCTGCCATCTTTCAGTATAAAAACCAAAGTCAACCAATATTTTTCCTATATACAGTTGCTGCAAACAGGTGTCTAGCCAAGTCATGTGGCCATTGGAATAAATTGGATTGTAGTTTTTTTGAACCCTTGGTTGGTTATCCATTCCGGTTCCCCAGCCACTTGACCAATATGATCCATCTTGCCAAGTTCTATTTAATTTCAACCACTGATAATAAGCGCACAATACAGGAAACACCTTGTGCACCCTTTCGAGGTCACCAAAATGCTGAAAATATTCCATTTCGCTCCAGGGAATCAAATTGGGGCCTGTGCTAGTAGGGTCATATCGATGAAAACAATCTTCCCCCGTATCACCCCAAATTTCTCGGCAAATAAATCCATCGGGATGTTGTTTAGCATAAAAATTATCCAGTGTTATCTGAAAAGGATAAGCCCTAGAACCATATCGAGCAAACATGGTTATAAAGTTGGAATCCCACATAAAAATATTCCCATTATAAGCGGTGTCAATATAAGAACTGATAAAACCCGACTTTTCATCTGGATTCTTGATATTTTTAAAAGCTATTTCCCAGGTTTTCCAATACATTTCTATGGCATTTTCATTACCCTTCCAAAAGGGGTTGGGAAGCAATTCCTTTGCAGCAGTGTACCCCGGGGATTTTGTTAATACTGGCTTAGCATTTCTAAAACCGTTTTCGGTCACAAAAATGTTTTTTATATAGGTGTTTTTATACTGGGAGGCCCCTACATTGGTAGGGGATGTTTTTATTGTTGAATTTTTTCCAGCAACTAGCTTTGAGCCTGGTACAGCTGTTGCCGCTGTCATTAAAGCTGTATTTCGTAAAAAATTTCTACGTGAACTCATAGAGTTAATTTTAATTTTTTATGGATTATTATATTTTATGCCACTTAGTTTTGTTTGCAACACTTTTATGCGTTTCAATTCTTAATGATACCAAATAAACGCCCTTCACTATCCTTCCGTTCGCTTTGTGTTGATATGTTTTTTTCTATACTCAGTTGGTGTACATCCTTTCACCTGTTTAAACTGCCTAGAAATATTATTACTTAAAGCAAAGCCGGATTCCATCGAAATTTCAGAAACTGTTTTATCTGTTTCCAATAAGCGTTCTGCAAATTTTTGAATTTTCAGATTATAGATGTATTTGTACACAGCAAGTCCTGTAATTTCGAAGAACCTTTTTTCGAAAGACCTTCTTGAAAGCGGCACTTCTTTTAGCACATCCGAGACATTCATTTTATCATCAATATGTTGATGAATAAACTTGAGCGCCTTAGCAATAAATTGGTCACTAGCAGAGGTAATATCAGTTGACTGACGAGTAATAATATGAGTAGGCTTCACAATAATATTGTGAGGCACCATATTTTTTTTAGCTATAAGCTGGTCCATTAATTTAGCTGCTTCGTATCCCCCTTTTTCAGTATCAAGGTTAATGCTTGAAAGCGGCGGGTCAGATAAATTGCATGTCATCTGATCATTATCAACACCCAGTACTGCTATTTGTTCTGGGATCGGAATTTGTGCCTGTTTGCAAGCCTCTGTAATATGTTGAGCCCTTTCATCATCACAAGCCATAATAGCAATTGGTTTTGGCAACGATTGAAGCCATTGGCTAAGTAAAGATGGTTTGTAAATCCAAAGCGTTTGTGCAGTCTGGTGATCCTGATCAAAATGATGGACTTCTAATTTATGGTCTAATAAATAATTTTGAAATCCTTCAAATCGCTCGCGCGACCAAACAATATTTTTAAACCCATAAAAAGCAAAGTGCTTAAAGCCTTTCTTTATAAAATATTCTGCACCCATTGCTCCAGTATCAAAATATCCACCAGTAATATTAGATATTCCATTGAACCTTTCTTTAAAATCTTCTACAATTAGACTAATTCCCGCTTTTAAAATTTTTTTAATATCAAGGTCGTTATCAAGCTGTGCAATAATACCATCCGCACCCCACTCTTTAGCAAATTTAACAATCCCCTCTACCCCATGAGTTTCGCGGTAAAAAAGTGGCATTTTACAAAAAACCCAAGGACCGTGCTCTTTTGAATATTTAACAATTCCCTTTGTTAGATTTTGACCATACTCTTCAGAGGTGTCAATTAACAAAATAATTTTGTGCATAATCGTTCTAGCCTAGTATTATTTAAAATTACACGAAATTTAAAGAAACCATATTAAAATTAATGACGATTGTTTTTTAGCTGTAAAGCGCATTCTTAAAACTGGGGATTATAGGTATTTCTTGTAACCAAATTGTCTTTTTTTGAAGATTAAATATTAGCTTTTTTTTGTTAGTCCTTTTTAACAAGGGCCGCCGCACCTAATAGCGCTATGTTTTCAACGTTTGAAAGTAGAATTATTAATGATTTGAATGTTTCGGGAAACTGTAAATCAGCTATTGCGCTTTTCATTGGGGCTTCAAAATACTTAAATGCTTTTGCTATTGAACCGCCTAAAATAATGACCTCAGGATCATAAGTATACACTACCGCTTTAATCATATTGCCAAGATGAAACCCAAATTCTTCCCAAATAGATAATATGGATTGATCTCCACTTGCAGCCGCATTGTGTGCCAAAAATGATGTGGTGGATTTGGATTCAAAAAATAAGGAGCTCGTATAAAACTCAAAATTTTTATCCAGATATGGTAAGGAGCCAATCTCTCCTGCTCCACAATTTTTTCCTGAATACAGTTGGTTGTTAATGATTATTCCTGCACCGATACCTGTTCCTATAGATAGTGCCACAAAAGAACTAAATGGTTTTCCTTGCCCAAACTGATGTTCACCAAGCGCAAAACAATTCACATCATTATTTATATAAACAGGTATTTGAAAGCGTTCTACTAATATTTTTTTTAATTCTACTCGTTTCCAGGAAGGAATATTTATTACATCATACACTATCCCTTTTTCAATATCTACAACCGAAGGAACACCAATTCCTATAGCGATTACCTCCTTGCTTATAAGTGATGCAATAATAGCAATAAGCTGATCAATTGTATTTTGAAGCGATTCCTTTTCACACAACTTTTCTTGAAGAACAGAACTTATTGCTCCATCCTTAATCAAAGCTGCCCTTATATTGGTTCCTCCTAAATCTACTCCTATTACCATTTTTTATTTAATAATTATATGTTGAAGTTTTCCTTTTTTAATTTTCAAAATTATAATACAAAAAGTTAATTCTTGGTCATTATTGCGCAACAAAATATTCAATTTGCGCAAAATCAGCTTTTATTATAGAATACCTTTTCCTTGTATCAGCAAAATAGCCGAACCCTAGGGTTCGGCTATTAATTCTATTATTATGCCTTTTTTAAAATTGCTTATTCCGATTGTCCGTTATTTCTGCTGTTTTCTTTAATGATTCAAACCATCCAGACAATTGTTGTAATATTCCTTTTGTTTGTTGGTCAGTTTGTAAAGCAAGCTTTTCAGGAGTTTCTGGAGCTAAATTTCCAATATTGTTTACTTTAATAATATATACACCGTTGTTACCCTTTATTGGTTCTGACGCTTTGGTTTGAAGATTTTTGTTAAAAGCTGCACCTATTACTTTTAGCTCATTACCTAGCCCATTTATAATTTGTGAATTAAAGGTTAAGGTTGAGTCTGCTCCCGCAGATCCTATAGGTAGCTTATAAATTGCCGCGGCGCTTTCCAAAGAATTAGCCTTAGATAATTTTTCTACAATCTGGTCTGCTTTTTTTAAATTTCTTATTGTTAACTCTACCATTGGCCTTGCTGTTTTTGCATCTGGCAAACCTTCCGGTTGGATTTTACTTACTGTTGCTACTACAAATTGATCTTCTATACTAAATGGTTCACTTACATCTCCTTGTTTTGCTTCAAATGCCCATTTTATCAATTGCCTTGCATCTTGTAATCCTCCTAATCTATATTCATTTTGAGTAATCATTGAGGGTACATCTATCTTTTGAATGCCGTTTTTTGACACATATGCTTCAAATGATTGAATATCTCTGTTTTCTCCTGACAACTTCGTTGCATTCATGCTTGCCCTATTAACCGTTTCATCGGTTGCCAATATTGGTTTAGCCATATAGGCAATTTTATATGCAGTTTCAAAGTTTTTTTGACTTATTACTTCTATATATTGCCAGCCAAGATCTACATGAATTACTTTTTTATCTCCTGTGTTTCCGAAAAAAATTGTTTCCGCAAACTCTTTTGGTAGGTTGCTAAATTGAGTAGACGAAAACTCATATTCCCCTTTTTTATCTTTACTTCCATTTTCATCACCATATAATAATACCATTGCATTAAAGTCTGCACCACCCTTTATTGCTGTTGAAATGCTATCAATTCTTTTTTTCGCTATACTGTCGGCTAAAATCGGTTGTCCTGTTTGAGGGTCTTTAGTGCTAACAAAAATAACCCTTGATTTTACACTATCCGGCATTTGCCTGTTTCCCAACATTTTTGCTAATACAAATGCACCCCCATCAAGATAAGGACCATAAATTCCTCCTGTTGATAAAGATACTAAAGAGTCTTTTTGGCCCATTGCGAGTTTTGATTTCAATGTATACCCATTATAAAACTTCATTGAGCTCATATTTCTTGCAACAAATACATTCGCATTTGTATCCGCCAAAAAAGGAGCTTTTAATATTAATACTGATTCTTTCGATTTTATCGAGTCGGCTGCTGATGGATTTGCACTAAATGTGACATAACTTATAAACCTTCCCCCATCTTGTTTATATAGCGCTTTCTTTTTTGATAAATAATCCATTATATCCTCGTCGCTTACTTTTACAGCGCTATCGCTTATAACATTGTATGGTACCGCCACATAGCCGATAGTAGCAAACTGCTTTGATTCGCTTAGGTCGTTTTTTTGCATCCAGGCTGGATAATATGCGCTCGCCGCTATCATGCTGTTATACTTATTATATAATGTTTGTAATTTCATAGGCTCAATTATTTGACTTTCTATTGCTGCCCTTTGGTCATCTTTTGACTTTTTTGCTGTTTTCCACCACTCCTGCGCTTTACTTATATTGTATTGCCCCGATTCTTTATCTGTAAAAGCCTGTTTCAATGTATAGGGCGCATCTGAACTAAACATAATACTACTCATTTCTTTAGGCGAAAAACTAAGTCCTAATTTTTTAAATTCCTTTACTAACACTTTTTCAGCAACCAGCTGGTCCCAAACAGATTGGCGTACTTCATATACTTGAGTTCCGCTTATACCTCCACCATATTGTTCTTCTGTCTGCTTTACCTTGTCGGTAAACTCTTTATATTCAATCGGCTCTCCATTAACTTTTCCAATACTAGTTGATGGGTTTCCTCCAAACAGGCTTCCGTTTCTTCCCGATTGTGCATCCATCAGTATAAAGCCAATCAAACTGAGTGCAATTACAACAATTACTATCGCTGCACCTTTTTCACGAATATTCTGTATTATCTGCATATTTATCCAAATTAAAATGGAGGGCAAAAATAGTGTAATTTTTTAATTAATCTTTATTTATACATACTATATATGCTATTATATATGAATCCTGTTTTTTACTAAATATTTCTCTATAATTTATACTATTTCCATGTTTTTTATTTCATATTGTTATATTGATTTAATCTTGCTGTAGGTTTGTAATTAAAAAGGGGAAATTAATGTCTTTTTAAGTAATCCACACTGGCTTGTTAATATATACTTTAAGGTGTTAACAACCTTTAATTTTTTTTACTAATTTAGAGGATACTTAGAGGATAAGTTAGTTATTGTAATTATTGCTTGTAGTTTTTTGTTAATAGGTGGGTGTTTATAGGTTATCCTTTTAACATAGATAGATTTGAATATTGCATTTTTATTATCAACATCAATTTTTATCAACAGGGGTGTATAAAAATAAACTCTTTTTTCTTTTTCTCAATACAAAAACAGTACTTATTATTTTTTAACTATATGTGTATTATATGTGTTTATCGGTTAGTAATTTCTTTATTTGGTTTTAAAAAATTTTTTAGTTTTTTTATTTACACATATTAACAGCCCTAGTAGTAGTATATTAATTTAAATAAAAAGATTATTAATACATATTATGATAGATATTAACAGTGCAAAATTGAATTTATCGTCTAATGGTTTTTTAAATATTGATATTGATATTAAATTAGATTTATTCGAAGAAATTAATAAACTAAAAAAAAATAAAAATGCAATTATTCTCGCTCATTATTATCAAGATGCAGATATTCAAGATATAGCTGATTTTATAGGAGATAGTTTGGGGCTTGCCCAAATGGCAAAAAAAACAGAAGCGGATATTATTGTTTTTGCGGGTGTTCATTTTATGGCAGAAACAGCCAAAATTTTAAATCCATCAAAGAAAGTATTGCTTCCGGATTTAAATGCAGGTTGTTCTTTAAGTGATAGCGCTCCTCCTGATTTATTTAATATATTTAGAGATAAATATCCTGATCATATTGTTATTACCTATATCAATTGCTCCGCAGGTATTAAAGCTTTAAGTGATATTATTTGTACAAGTAGTAATGCTGAAGCTATTATTGATAGTTTACCTATTAACCAAAAAATAATTTTTGCGCCAGATAAAAATTTAGGGGCTTATCTAAATAAAAAAACTGGTCGATCTATGGTTTTATGGAATGGGTCTTGTATGGTTCATGAAATTTTTAGTCTCGAAAAAATTGTCAAACTCAAAATTCGTTATCCTAAAGCTAAAGTAATTGCGCATCCTGAATGCGAAGACAATATTTTATCTATCGCTGATTTTATTGGCAGTACAACTGATTTATTGAAGTTTTCTCAAACAGATGAATCTAAAGAATTTATTGTAGTAACTGAAGCTGGTATTATCCATCAAATGGAATTAAAAAATCCTCATAAATTATTTATTCCTGCCCCTCCTAATAATAGTTGCTCTTGTAATAACTGTCCGCATATGAAATTAAATACGCTAGAAAAGTTATATTTATGTATGGAGTATGAATTACCAGAATTAATTTTAGAAGCGTCTTTACTTATTGCAGCAAAAAAGCCAATAGATAGAATGTTAGCGATAAGTGAACAATATGGTTTATTATAATAATATTTAATAATTTATTATTTTTTAATATTTTAATATCTTGTTTAATTATCGTCATTCATCTTTTCTAAAATCTATTTTTTTACATAGTATCACTGCTTTTGGTGGACAACAAGGTCATGTTGGGATGGTGCTTAAAACATTTGTAGAAAAAAGGAAAGACCTAACTCAAAATGAATTGATGGAATTAGTAAGTTTTTCCCAAATATTACCAGGTGCTTCTTCTACTCAAGTTTTAATGTTAATAGGTTATAAAAAAGGTGGTTTATTGCTCGCGCTTCTAACACTTTTTATTTGGATATTTCCGGCCTGTTTTATTATGGGGCTATTTTCTTTTTATATTTCAAATTTTGGTTCTAATAACTTGAATACTAGTTTTTTTAAATTTATTCAACCGATGGCTATCGGTTTTTTATTTTATGCAGCTTTGAAAGCATTTAGAATTTCCATCAATAATCTTATAACTTTTATTATTTTAGTTATAAGTTTTTTTATTCTTGTTCTATTTTTTAAAACACCTTGGGTTTTTCCTCTTTTAATTATTTTGGCTGGAGTTACCACTAATTTCAGTAATAAGCGTTTTCCTGCTATTAATAATGTAAACGTAAAACATGTTCGTTGGTCTAATTTATGGCTTTTTGTTTTCATTTTTGTTGTTTCGGGTTTCTTAAGTGAAACAGCCAGAAAAAACGAATGGCAAAATCGAAAAGCTTATAATTTATTTGAAAATTTCTATAGGTTTGGAAGTATTGTTTTTGGAGGTGCTGATGTTTTAATTCCCTTAATGGTTGATCAATATGTTGCTAGGCCAACAGCACCAAAATTCGCTGAATCAAAACAAGGTTTTATTAAGATTGATAAAAGTGAATTGCTTACCGGTGCAGGTTTTGTTAGGGCTATACCAGGACCTGTTTTTTCGATTGCTTCATTTACTGGTGGAATAGCTTTAAAAGATCAAGGTAACAAACAACAAATATTGGGTTGTATTATAGGTTCTGTTGCAATCTTTTTACCTAGTGCCCTTTTGATACTTTTCTTTTTTCCTGTTTGGGAGTATTTTAAAAAATATATTGTTGTTGTTAGGTCTCTTGAAGGTATTAATGCCGTAGTAGTTGCTTTAATGTTTGCGGCTACTGTTTATCTTTTAAAGGATATTTCTTTTGTTTCTTTTGATTTTTTTAATTTGCTTAATTTAGGTGTTATTGTATCAACTGTTTTAATATTACGTTTTATGAAATTACCTCCGCCATTTATTGTTATATTTTGTCTTATTTTAGGATTTCTTTTTTAAGGTTTTATTTATAAAATCCGGTTTTTTCTATTTCTTCTTTTACTATATCTGGAACTAAATATCTTATTGATTTTCCTTTTTTTATCATCTCTCTTATCCTTGTTGATGATATTTCTATTATCGGCGCATCTAGCAAATGAACATTTGTTTTTATTTCATTTTCTATTGGATATCCTTTTCTTTGATAAATAAAGATGTTATAATTATTTACTATTAATTGATAATTTTTCCATTTCGGTAAATTAGTAAAACTATCACTGCCCATGATAATAGAAAATTGGTGTTCAGGGTATTTTTCTTTTAGGTAGGCTAGCGTGTCAATTGTATAGGATGGTTTTGGTAATTTAAATTCTATTGTAGAAGCTTTAATCTTAGACTCACCTTCTATTGCCAATTCTATCAAATTCAGCCGTTGGTATTCATTTAATAAGCCTTTAGAGGGTTTAAGTGGGTTTTGTGGTGATACTACCATCCATAGTTGTTGTATATCTGTGTTATTGATTACATAATTTGCTATTATAAGATGTCCATTATGAACAGGGTTAAACGATCCAAAATACAAACCAATTTTCATTTTTTTCGTTTAAAGTATTGATAATCAATTACTTAACTTTATTTTAATTCTATTTCCTCCACCCATATATTTTCTGCTTCGTTAAGCCGTAAGCTTAAATGATATCCGGCTACCAATATAGAAATTGGATCTCCTAGTGGTGCCACCTGATCAATTATTATTATTTCACCTGGAACACAACCCATTTCCATTAATTTCAAAAAGATTTCGTCTTTATCGAAGTGTTTTATAATAACAGTTTTTCCTACCCCGATTTCTGAAAGTCTTAGATCCATTTCTTGTTCTTATTTTTTTACAAAGGTATCAATCCAAATTGTTTGATAATTTAGATTATTTGAATTTAACTTGTAATCATTCAAAATTGTAATTTATTTTGCATTGCATTTATCGATTTAAAATATGCTGAATTGTCGTTTAATGAATAAAGCCCAAAATATACATTTCTATTTTAACGCAACTTCTATTGGGTTACCTAATCGCAATGAACTTAAAAAATTCCTGTCTACTATTTTTTCAGATGAAGGAAGGGCTTTTTCAAACATAAATTTTATTTTTTGCACAGATCAATTTTTACTCTCTATCAACAATGAGTTTCTAGACCATGACGATTATACCGACATTATAACCTTTTCCCTTGGTGCTCCCAAAGAGCCAATCATTGGTGAAATTTATATTAGCACCGAACGTATACGAGAGAATGCCGTTAAACACGGTTGCACAATTAAGAACGAAATTCACAGGGTTATGTTTCACGGGCTCTTACATTTATGTGGATATAAGGATAAGACTGTTAGGGATAAACTAAAAATGACCGCTAAAGAAAACCATTATTTAGACAAACGCCCGATCTGAGTGCTCATTTATTAAATAGGCTAAATAATGTTTCACGTGGAACAATATTAAAAACGAGCAAACAATCTATATTGTTCCACGTGGAACAATCAATACAAGGGTGGCGAGCGTTCCTTTTAATAATAAATTACTAAGTATAAACAGCTGAATCTTACTGTAGGCTTCGATTGTTGGTCAATAAGATCCACAACGGCGGCTGACGACTTCTTTTAAAATAAAAGCTAAAAGGGTATCTTTGTTCTCAAATGTTTAAAGAATACGATATAATAGTAGTAGGAGCGGGGCATGCTGGTTGTGAGGCAGCCGCCGCCGCCGCCAATATGGGTAGTCAAGTGTTATTGGTTACCATGAACATGCAAACAATTGCTCAAATGAGTTGCAATCCAGCAATGGGTGGCATTGCAAAAGGTCAGATTGTGAGAGAAATAGATGCAATGGGAGGTTATAGTGGCATCGTTACAGATAAGAGTATGATCCAGTTTAGAATGCTAAATCGATCAAAAGGTCCTGCAATGTGGAGCCCAAGAGCACAAAGTGATAGAATGTTGTTTGCTGCAACTTGGAGAGAAATGCTGGAGAATACGCCTAATGTTGATTTTTATCAAGACATGGTAGTTGGTTTGCTAGTTAAAGGGGGTAAAGCTTATGGTATAAAAACCGCATTGGGAAATGAGATAAAGGCAAAGTCGGTGGTTTTGACAAATGGCACTTTTTTGAATGGCATTATTCATATTGGAGAAAAGCAACTGGGAGGAGGAAGGATGGCGGAAAAGGCAGCAACAGGTATAACGGAGCAGCTAGTTTCACTTGGATTTGAAAGCGATCGTTTAAAAACAGGCACACCCGCTAGATTAGATGGGCGCAGTTTAGATTATTCAAAAATGGAGGAGCAGCGCGGAGATAATGATATTGTAGGGTTTAGCTATCTAGATATACCAAAAATTTCGGCTAGTCAGCAAAAAAGCTGCTGGATTACTTATACAAACACTGCTGTTCACGAGGTTTTGAAAACAGGTTTTGAGAAAAGCCCAATGTTTCAAGGCCGTATTCAAGGAACTGGTCCAAGGTATTGCCCAAGCATTGAAGATAAAATCAACCGTTTTGCAGAAAGGGATCGCCATCAATTGTTCGTAGAACCCGAGGGGTTTAATACGGTAGAAATTTACGTGAATGGATTTTCTTCCTCTTTACCCGAAGACGTACAGCATAAGGCGCTTAGGCTAGTTCCTGGTTTTGAAAATTGTAAAATGTTTAGGCCTGGTTACGCAATTGAATATGATTTTTTTCCACCAACCCAACTAAACTTTAGCTTGGAAACAAAGGGAATAGAAAATTTGTTTTTTGCTGGGCAAATCAATGGCACAACTGGTTATGAAGAGGCGGCTTGTCAGGGTCTGATGGCAGGAATCAATGCACACCAAAAGGCGAATAATTTAGAGTCGCTTGTGTTAAAAAGAAGCGAGGCTTATATTGGCGTATTAATTGACGATCTTATTAATAAGGGTACAGACGAGCCTTATCGCATGTTTACTAGCCGGGCAGAATTCAGGACCTTATTGCGCCAGGATAATGCAGATACGAGATTAACAGAAATTAGCTATCGTTTGGGCTTAGCTTCACAGGAAAGAATGGATAAGGTGAAGGCTAAATCAGCGTCTTTTATTTTGGCGAAAGAAGCGTTAGGTAAAATTTCATTAGACCCAGAAGAGATTAATCCGCTGTTGCAATCGATGAACTCTGCAGTAATTGCAAACAAGCAAAAGGCGGCACAAATATTATTAAGGCCGAATATTGCCTTAGCTGATATGGTTACAGCTATCCCTGCTTTACAAACTGCCTTAAATGACTTTGATCGAGAAACGCTTGAGCAGGTAGAAATTCTAACTAAGTACGAAACCTATATAGATAAGGAAAGAGAGCTCGTGTCAAAAATGAGTCAGTTAGAAGATCTTTTGATTCCAGAAAAATTCAATTACGATAAATTGGTTTCTTTAAGCAATGAAGCGAGACAGAAATTTACAAAAATAAGGCCACGCACGCTTGGCCAAGCATCTCGCATTTCTGGTGTAAACCCAAGTGATGTACAGATTTTGATGGTTTTTATGGGAAGGTAGTAATAATACAAAACCCACACAATCTATTGATAATCAGCCATTTATAGCCTAAAAAGCCTTTAATTTATTAATAAAATATTTTTTGTACTATGCTACTTAATTTTTCTGCTGACGCAACGAAAGCGTTCGTATTTGATTCAATTGCCTCTAGTCTTCAAGATCAACATCTTCAGGTAGATAAACAAGATATAACGCGCCCTTGGGGAGGCTTTTTTGTGATAGATGAGCGGGATGCCGATAAATTTATTACCCTATATTTTCCTCACCTAACAAAAGTAGATCTAATGATTGGTGGTAAATTAAGCCCTAAAATATTGGTGGTAGCTCCAGATAAAAGGTTGAGTTGGCAATATCATCATCGCAGGGCCGAAATTTGGAAATTAATAGGAGGTGTTGCCGGAGTGGTTACAAGCAATACCGACCAAGAAAAAGATGTTTCCAACCTTGCAATTGGTGATATAATTCAATTAAAGCAAGGAGAGCGTCATCGCCTCATAGGTCTCAAGAGCTGGGGAATTGTTGCAGAAATTTGGAGACATACTGATCCTTCCAATCCCAGCGACGAAGACGATATAGTAAGATTACAAGATGATTTTGGAAGATAATTTGTATGGTTCAACGTTGAAAGAAAAAATGTTGAGTAAGTATTAATTTCTGCTATTTTTCATTTTTAAATAAAAATTGAATCAATTATAGTAAATTTATAAAAAAAAACCATGAAACAGATTATTTCATTTTTTGCTATTGTCGCTATTTCTTTTTCTGCAATGACAGGTTGCGCCCAAGATAAAAGTAAGCGCCCAAGTCCTCCAGCTTCAGTAAACGTTACTACCCAAAAAGGAGTGACTATTAGTATTAATTATAGCCAGCCTTCGGTGAAGGGAAGGACTGTTGGAAAAGAGATTGCTCCATTTGGAGAATTGTGGCGCACAGGAGCCAACGAAGCGACGGTTTTAGAAGTAAATAAAGACGTGACCATTGGCGGAAAAAAACTGAAAGCTGGAAAGTATGGCCTTTACACTATCCCAACTGAAAAAGAGTGGACAGTTATTTTAAACAAAAAATCAAACTTGTGGGGAACGGATAATTATAGTCAAACCGACGATGTGCTCCGTTTTGTAACACCTTCAAGCAAATCAAAATCATTTACAGAAAAAATGACATTTGAAATTAGTCCCGCAGGTAAAGTTTCTTTACTTTGGGGTGATGTGCAGGTTGATTTTAGTGTAGAATAAATATTAAAAATAATGTAAAAATCCCCGCTGTTAAAATCAGCGGGGATTTTTTATTCAATTCAAAATTGAATAAATATTAAAGCGCGCGTTTAAAGTTTTTTATTTAAAATTGGGTGATAAATTTTCTCAGCATATTGCAATACTTCTTTTTTATCTAGGCTCATGTGTTTGGTTTGTTGGTTTTGAAACATCGTCATCTGATCTTTATAGTGGGGAGAATTGGGGAGTTGCGAGGCTCCAAAAGTGTTGATGGATTCAATAATAGGAAGCCCTGTTTTTGGATACCTAACAAAACAAATATATGCGTCACCGGTAGTGATATTGCGTGTACCATTCAAATAAGGCTTGCTGTATGCGGCAGCAAGAATGTCTGGCAAACCGTCTCCTGGCCTTGCATCCTTGCCACGGGCCAGTTTCTGAATGTCACCCAGCGTAAGGTCGACAGTGCCGAAATTTGTAAGCATATAATCATTAATATATTGATAGGTCTCCACGCTTTCTGCTTTGGTAAGCTCTCTAGAAGCGCTGTTGTTAAGTTTTTTTGAAATATACTCATATGCCAATAAAAAAACAGCGGCACCCTTGCTATTAACAACCGCCCTGTGGTCCCAATGTTGCAGCTGAGTAATTACCTCTTTCAGCAAAGGGTATTCTGCAATACTTAAATTTATTAGGCTATCTATACCATAGGGAAACACGAACTGTTCGGGATATTGTCGGTCAAATTTTATTTTTTTAAAATGTTCGTAGTCCATTTTATCTACCCCCTTCATTAATTCAGTAACACGGGCGCTGCGGTTATTGTTGTAGGTTTCAAAGCCGTCTTTAAGGTCATATCGAATGGCATTAAGATTTGATTTTTCATCAGTTGCCAAAAAGGGCGAATGATTGGTATTAAATAAAAAGCCGGAAGCGGGATTGGTATATTGTGGCAATTCGGCAACGGGTTTAAATTTGGTCCACAGTGTGGCGGAAGTATTTCCTGGTAGGGTCCCTTTCCAGTTATAGGCAGGGTCTGGGTTACGTAAAGGAAGTTTTGCATTGCTAATATAAAAGATGGTATCATGTCGATCAGCATATACAATATTAAACATGGGCAAACTCGTCATGCTTACAGCTTTATAAAACTCTGTGTAATTGCGGGCTTTATTCATTCGATACCATTCTTCCAAGGCCTTGCAGTCCATGTTGGCCGGAAGTCGCATAGAGAAGACACCATTTTTTGTTTTAACGGTGGCCCCATATTTACTCCAGTATACTTTTTTACTAACGGCAATAGGTATGCCTTTAATTTTCATTCTTGCTTTTCTAACTTCCAGCTCAAACCATTCCCCATCAAATTTATATTGATTGTTATTGGAAGGGTTCATCTGTAGTTGGTAGATGTCAATAATATCAGGACTGTTAACGGTATGGGCCCAGCCAAGGTTTTCATTGGTACCATGAAAGATAAGGCAGGCTCCAGGAAATAGGCCGCCGAGCATATTCCAGCCTTGCTCACTTTGTAAATGCGCCTCATAAAAGGCTACAGGCCCTTCTATTGGCTGGTGGGCGTTAATAGCTAGAAAGGCCTCAGCAGTAGTTGTTTTAGAAGGATGAAAAGCAAAAGCATTGGATCCCTCGGAGGAAAATCCTGGAATGGTCCCCACCTTACCGCCTAGTATTTTAGGGAGAGTTCTGTCTACCCCACAAAAAATACTAAGAGAAAAAATTCCAGCAGTGAGATATTCCTTATTATTAAAAGGAAAGGCCTTTTTATATTTGATTGCTTCAGGATGAGATTTGGCATAATCATTTAAACCCTGCACATAGCCATCTACCAATTTAATAAAATCTGGACTTAATGTATTCCATTGATCTTCTACTAATTGTCTGCATCGTAAGAGGTTGACTACATAATCTGCCTGGGCCCCTTGTTTTCCTAGTGCGGAAGCCATCTTTGCCTTACCGGACAGTATCATTAATTGTAATGTGGCGAAGTCGTCTTCTGCATGGGCCCATGCAAGGCCATAGGCCACCTCTGGATCTGTTGGTGCAAAAATATGTGGAACACCAAAGCTGTCTCGGGCAATGGTAATATTAGCGGGGTTGATTTGTGCAATCACGGCGCTATTAAAAAATAATAAAATCAGCAAAAACTTTTTCATACTGAAAAATAAAATAAAAGAGGCAGGAAGCCTAAAAAATAGTTTATAAATGGATCAAAATTTTCAAGCACATGATGGTTTGTTTGAAGAAACCAATATTATGTTCATTCTAATTCAAACAAGCGAATTTGAAATTTGTTTTGCAAATTAAAGAAGTACCACACAATACAATTAGCTTTACTAAATTCAAATTGTATTAATTAATGGACGACGTACAATTAATAATAAATCAAACTAAAAAATGGATTAATGATGTAATTGTGGGCTGCAATTTTTGCCCCTTTGCCGCGAAGGTTGTAAAACAACAAGTGATACATTATCAAGTAGAAAAAAGTGCTGCAACGGATATTTGTTTGGATGCTTTTTTACAAGAAATGATTCGGCTGGATGATGACAGCACTATTGAAACAAGCTTTCTAATCTTTCCGCAATCATTTGAAATTTTTCACGATTATCTCGATTTGGTAGCGCTTGCTGAAAAATTAATTTTCAATCATGGCTACGAAGGAATTTATCAGGTGGCAAGCTTTCATCCATTGTATCAGTTTGAAGGTTCAAGGGACGACGATGCGGCAAATTATACTAACAGGTCAGTATATCCGATGTTACACTTATTGCGGGAAGAAAGTATTGATAGAGCGTTGGAGCATTTTAAATCGCCTGAAAATATTCCGGAAACCAATATTAATTTTGCCCGAGAAAAGGGGTTGGTTTATATGAAATTATTACGAGACAATTGTTTATAGGCTTGGAAAAATAGGAATTAAAATTGTTTACCATGGGCTGCTTTAGCTTCGTTTAAGCCATCCAGTTATGCTCATTCTGCTCCGATTGGCTACCATTACTTCGTGAACCATTTCATCGCTTTTAAAAAGCACGGCCGTTTGAGCGATGGGAGAAATTTGCTGAACACCATTTTCTTGGTACACACTTAATTGTCCGCCATCTTCTTCTAACCAGTTTTCGTTTAAATAATTGATAAGCGAATATTTTCTATTGGAATCGTTTTTGAACTGGTCTTTATGTTTTTTATATGAACTTCCTTTTTCATATACGGCGTAATGAAATTCGTAGCCATTAATTCCGGTATAGCAGGTTTTGTTGAGGCGATCAATAAAATCTTCTATCTGTTGTAAAAACGCCTGCTCATAAATATTATCGTGCCGCTTGTCCATCCAATAAATTTTATCACTCCTCATTTTTTGATTCGCATCTTTCATTGCTTCGTTGCCAATTCCAGCTGCAGTCATCAAGCCATCATTTTCTAATTGATGAATGTTTTGTTGCAATCCCTTGGATAGCGCGTCTGACAAAAATTGAGGATCAATACCCACTTTATTTTCAAGGTAGCTATCAATGAGTAAATCAAAATGTTGGTTCATTATTTTATTTTGAGGGCAGTAAGGTAGTTCTTTTGGTTGCCAACCAGTGGCAATCATTTATTGTTGATACTAAAAAGGGTTTTATCTTTATAGAACATACGCTATCAATGAAAGATTTTAAAAAATATTACATCTTACCAGCAGCGCCCGAAGAGGTATATTTGGCATTAACATTGCCGGCTACTATTCAATTATGGACAGGAGAAGTTGCGGAGATGAGTACCGAGCCGGGAACGGAGTTTTCTTTGTGGGAGGGAAGTATTGTTGGAAAAAACCTTGAATTTGAACTAGGAAAGAAGATAGTGCAGCAATGGTATTTTGGCGATCAGGAGGCGGAGTCCATTGTAACGATTAAGTTGCATGCTCACAAACAAGGCACTTCTGCAGAGCTGAGTCATACCAATATTCCAGATGAGGCCTACGATGAAATGGTAGAAGGGTGGAATGAGAATTACTTTGGAATGCTTACTCAATTTTATATTTGAGCGCCGTTGACTCACCCCCGCCGGTGACTCACCCCTGCCGGTGACTCACCGGAAAGACCTGGTCATTTTTGCCGAGTAAACTGTATTTTTGATTTCAATTAATAAACCCAATGGCCTCTTTCATTACCCGGACAAGCTGCCCCTGTTGTGGCAGTGTTGATATTGTAAAAGCACTGGCATGTAAAGATTTCACAGTATCTAATGAAATTTTTGATATTATGGAATGCGGAAACTGTATGCTTCGTTTTACTCAATCCGCCCCCGACCAAGATTCCATCGCTACGTACTACCAATCGGACACTTACATTTCACATACTGATACGCAAAAAGGCTTCGTTAATAAGTTGTATCTAAAAGCGCGAAATTATACGCTAGCTTGGAAAATTAAGCTGCTTGATAAAAGTGCTGGAAACCAAGAACATAAAAGAGAATTACTCGATATAGGTGCAGGAACTGGGGCCTTTCTTGATAAAGCACATCATTCAGGATGGGTGGTGACGGGCTTGGAGCCCGATCAGGGCGCAAGGAAGATTTGTTTGGATAAATATGGTATTCATTCGGAAATGCCCGAAAAGCTGTTTGAGCTGCCCGCCCAAAAATACGATGCGGTAACCATGTGGCACGTGTTGGAACATGTACATCAGCTTCACGAATATTTGGACCAAATAAAGTTGCTGTTGAAGCCAGGCGGAGTGGCATTAATTGCCCTTCCCAATTATACTTCAAAAGATGCAGCGGAATATAAATCCTTTTGGGCCGCTTATGACGTTCCACGCCATTTATATCATTTTTCTCCGCAGTCAATGGATTTTTTAGCTACTAAACATGGGATGAAGCTGGAATCAATGCGGCCAATGTGGTTGGATGCTTTTTATATAGCCATGCTTAGCGAGCAGTATAAAAATGGGAAAGGCAATTTGCTAGCGGCAGCTTGGAATGGTTTCAACTCGAATGTATTTGCTTTAAAGAATAAGAAAGCTTGCAGCTCGCTGGTTTATTTGCTTCGAAAAGATGATATTGAAGTTAATCCCCCAATTCTTGTTCAATAAACAAGTCAAGTATTTTGGACTTTATTTTAAGAAAAAAGCGGTTTAAGTTTAATATAGGAGAGAAGAAAAATGAATACCACCGCCAACTTATTAAAATTATAAAGTATTTTGCATTGTAAAATAAAAATTCAACCATGGTATCGTTTAAAAAAATGTCCTTTTTAGCTATTTCTGCTATTTTAATAATTGGCTTGGCATCTTTTAGTGCAGAAAAGTATTTTACCCTAAAGTTTTCAGAAGAAGCGCTCAATAAGTATTTTCAAAATTTGAGTGTAATTAAGCAAATTGCCGAAAAAAGTAATATGGCTCATCAGGAAGTGTTATTTATTACTGCAAGTGTAGATAGTCTTCAAAAGAATATTATCGAGCAGGTAAAAACACAGCAGGAGCCAGCTCCTAAAAAGTGATAAAAATACGAGATGACATCTTTTTTAAGAGATGTCATCTACTATCTGTTCAGGAAAATCCACTGCCTGCAATTCAATTCTTTTGGTAATATCACTTAAAGAAGTAAGGCGTTGAACGGTATAAGGAATCGTGTCTAAACCCGATACAAATTTCAAAATATAATTATAAATACCTACCAAATTACCTGCTAAAATGGTGGTACCATCAGCTTGGTGGGTAATAATCAAGGAGGCAGCAATTACTACCAATACTAGTATTTCCATTATTCCAAAACTCCATGCTTCCTGATCGGAAATTCTTATCTGCCAGCTTCGTAAATTGTCGTAGTGGCGAACCATAGCGGGTTTATTAGCGGCGCCAATAATATCTACTTGATTCTCTAGCTCGTCATTTTTTAGCCTATTGAGTCGCTTCATTTTTTTACCATAAAAATAACTAATCGCTGCTACAGGAAGTAAAATTGAAAAACAAAGCAACACTACCGCAGGGTCATAAAAGAAAAGCAATAATAATGAGCCAAAAATATTGAAGGCTGCTTCGAAAACATAAACGAGGTCAAATTCTAAAAAGTCAACAAATTCTTTTGCTAAAGTGGAATGGGCGCTTAATTTAGAAACTTCAGAAGCATGGATTCTGCGAGAGAGAAAACGGGTTACTAGCGATGTGTAAATTCTAGAATAAGTTCTGGTATCCAGCATATGTCGAATAGTGCCTGCAATCAAATACAATAGGTGCACACCAGATAACAAGATTAGCCCCTCATAACTTCCTTTCATTAAATCATTGATAGCCATTCCTAAAAAGAAAGGGCGCAACAAAGAACCGGTCATCTCTAGTGCCAATAATAAATAGGTAAGCAGCAGTTGATACCGATGCTTGAGCATTAAATTTTTTAAAATTTCAAAACGCGACATAATCTTTTGGTTGGTGTTGGACAGGCGACCTGAGGTAAAGCAATGATTTACTTAGTAATTTAATCAGCTGAAGGAATGAGTTATATTGACATTGTTTGTAAAAACAACATTGCCAACAAACCTAAAATCCTACCAAGTTTTTACCAGCATCCTTTCTTTGACTGAAATTTGGTGAAGAAGTTTAAGTTTTGCCCTATTTTTCTCTTTCTGTTATGGAATTATTGGGGATGCCGGAAATTAGACCCCTGCAATTAGCTG
>JBIKOV010000305.1:0-3667 GCA_044357815.1 Ferruginibacter sp.
GGTACATTTTGTGTTTTTGAAGAAGCGGTATCTGTAAAAATGGGTAAGGATCGAATTACTGAGCATGCTATCAATGAAGTAGAATATATTACCGGTGGGGATGTAAGTTGCTTAATGCACTTGGAAGGGATTTTAAGGAGAAATGGCAGTAAAGTGAAAACTATTCATATAGCTGAGATTCTAAACAGTGTTGAAAACGACTTGCACAGTAAAATGAAATAAAATGAACCCAAAAAATTTCAATAGACTTTTTTTTGCACCACTGCAAGGAGCCGGACTCAGTCACTCAGCTGCAGCTGAATTATTTAATCAGGATGAGCCGAGAACTGACTGGCATGATGAAACGCTTTGGTTTGTAAGAGAAAAAAGAGATAAGGCTGTTCGGCAAATACCGGAGTGGGAACAGTTGCGCGAACTTGCCTCACAAATTAAAGACCATACCCTTTCCAATCTGGATAATTACTTATCGGAATTTGAAAAAAATGCCCAGTCAAATGGCATTCAAGTGCATTGGGCTGCAGATGCTAACGAGCACAATGAGATCATTTTGAAAATCATTCGTGAGCAGAAAATTCAGCATGTAGTGAAAAGCAAATCAATGCTAACTGAAGAATGTCATTTGAATGAGTTTTTGCTTCAACGCGGCATAGATGTAGTGGATACTGACTTAGGAGAGCGAATTGTTCAATTTAGAAATGAACCGCCCAGCCATATTGTATTGCCCGCCATTCATTTAAAAAAGCAGGATGTAAGCGATACATTTCACCAACACCTTGGAACTGAAAAAGGAAACAATGATCCACAGTATTTGACCGAGGCTGCTCGGCAGCATTTACGGGGTAAATTTATTGATTCTCAGCTAGCACTTACGGGTGTAAATTTTGCGATTGCATCAACGGGCGGTTTTGTGGTTTGTACCAACGAAGGCAATGCTGACATGGGGGTTCATTCGGCCGCCATTCATATTGCCTGTATGGGGATTGAAAAAATCATTCCAACGGCGGAACATCTGGGTGTATTTCTACGCTTACTCGCAAGAAGTGCTACTGGGCAACCCATTACTACTTATTCCAGTCATTTTCATCAACCAAGGGTTGGCCAGCAAATGCATATTATTATTGTAGACAATGGCAGAACAAAACAGTTGGGGCGCCCCGATTTTAGAAATTCTCTAAAGTGCATTCGTTGTGCTGCTTGTTTCAATACTTGTCCGGTATATAGAAGAAGCGGCGGACATAGTTACCATACAGCAGTAGCAGGGCCCATTGGATCTATTTTAAATCCAAATTTGGATATGAAGGCAAATGCAGATTTACCATTTGCGTCTACGCTTTGTGGTTCGTGTAGCAATGTATGTCCTGTAAAGATTGATATTCATGTACAATTATATAAATGGAGACAGGTATTGGTTGAAGAAGGGTATACTGCTACCGGAAAAAAAGTAGCTATGAAAGGCATGGCATTTGTTTTGTCACATCCTTCCATTTATCGAATGGCTGGAAAAATGGGGCGTTGGGTGATGCGCATTTTCCCAATGATTACTAATAATAAAATGCTAAATCCTTGGTACAAACAAAGAGAAATGCCCGAGGCTCCCAAACAAAGTTTCAGAGATTGGTACATAAAAAATAAAAAATGAGTTCAAGAGAAAAAATATTAGGGGCTATCTCCATAAATAAACCAGTTTTTATTGAATCACCCGTTGTGGAAATCGAGCGCATTCAAATAGAACCTGCTACTGCGTTAGCGCAATTTACTCAAACCTTGGTAAGTATTGGCGGAACGGTTGTTCAGGTTTCAGACCTTCATCTTATTGGGGATGAAATAAAGAAGGCTAGGGATAATGGAAAATATGTAGTCAACACATTGCCTTTTTTGGGGGAAGTAAACGAAGAAATTAATGTATCATTGGATGCTACCGCATTGGAGTCAGTGCATCAGTCATATATTGGTGCAACGCTGGGAGTTGCAGAAAATGGAGCCGTGTGGATATATGAAAGCCAAATGAAAAATCGTTTATTACCTTTTATTTGTCAGCACCTGGTTATCTGCATGAGTTCAAAAAATATAGTAGCTACTATGCATGAAGCATATCAACAAATTGATGTATTCAAAGAGGGATATGGTGTTTTTTTAGCGGGGCCTTCTAAAACTGCTGATATCGAGCAATCTTTGGTTATTGGTGCGCATGGTGCTAGAAGTTTGTTGGTGTATTTAATCAATGAATAATCGGTTGGTAAAATTACCGGCACCTATATTTTAAAATGTGCTGATACTTTCTTGTCCTAGTATTTTTAGTTTTATTGTCAGCAAACAAAGAATCTATAGCGTAAATTCAGTTATCTTAACCAGTAATTCTTAGTTGGTTAAAAGTCTACCTGCAAAAACAAAATATCCGAAATAATTGAGTTGTCTAAATTTTGCAGGTTGCGCAGCCATTGTGAGGGGCATTCTGAAAGGACTATCAATAGCTAGTTTCTAATTATATTTTAGAAATTCTGTAAATCCCCCAAAAGAAAAAATTGGAATTTTCGTACTATTCCTTACCTTAAATAAATAATTAAAAATAAATCAATTATGAAATTAAATAATCGCCGTCTTTTCATTAAAAAATCAGCTTTGGCTGGGGCTGGTGTAGTAGCAGCTCAATTAGGCCTGAGTGCCAAAAGTTATAATCGTATCATTGGTGCCAATGACAGGGTTAGAGTGGGTGTAGTAGGTTTTTCAGATCGACACAGAAGCTCGCATGTCCCTTCTTTTATGAACCATTGTAAGGAGTTGAATTTTGAAGTGGTAGCGGTATCTGATATTTGGAACAAAAGAAGGGAAGCAGGCGCAGCTATTTGGAAAGAAAAAATGCAGAATAATGTGGTTGCATGCAGAAATAATGAAGAGATGTATTCTAAAAAGTTAGTGGATGCGGTATTTGTAAGTACAGCCGATTTTCAGCATGCTAATCATGCAATGGAAGCTGTGAATGCAGGTTGTGATGTGTATTGCGAAAAACCCTTCGCAGAAACGATGGATGATAACCGGAGGGCTTTCAAGGCTATCAAAGCTTCCAATAAAATTGTGCAGATTGGCTCACAAAGAAGAAGCGGCCCTAATTATCATGCAGCCGAAGAATTTATCAAATCCGGAAAGTTTGGTGCCATTACTATGGTGGAGTTAACATGGAATGTAAATCAACCGATGCGTTGGCGCAGACCTGCTGATGTAGCACAGTTGATGGAGAAGGATACCGATTGGAAAAGATTTTTAATGAATCGTCCATTTGAAGCATTTGATGCTAAAAAATACTTAGAATTCAGATTGTTCTGGCCTTATTCCTCTGGTTTAGCCGGTCAGTGGATGAGTCATCAAATTGATACAGTACATTGGTTTAGTGGTTTGCAGCATCCACGCAGCGTAGTTGCCAATGGAGGTATTTTTATGTGGAAAGACGGAAGAAAAAATTGGGATACGATCAATGCTGCTTTTAATTATGGTCCAGCCGATGACCTTAACTCAGGTTTTCAGGTTACTTTCGGATCTCGTATGCACAATGGAGAAGATGCTCCAACGGAGATCTACTATTCTAATGGAGGCCAATTGAATCTAGATACCAATATGGTTTCTCCACGGGGAGGCTTATCCGAAAAACATGCTGCAGCAGCTGGTATGAAAT
>JBIKOV010000090.1:0-13149 GCA_044357815.1 Ferruginibacter sp.
ATCCCATTCAGTTTGGGAATAACAAGTATTCATATAAAAAAAAACTAGTAAGATCCACTCTATCTTGTATATGATTGATCTCATGATGTTGTTGATAAGTTGTATTTATTCTCCATCTTCTTTTTGGTAATATAGTGACGAGTTATCAAATATCTTGTTAAAAAAAATATTGGCGCTAAGTTATCTTCTCTAAATGCATCCTAATTGATTAAAATGCCATTTGGTTACCCATTTTATAGTCCATTTTTTGATATTACACGAATTATAGACTCAATTTTTTTACTCAAATTTATCTCGTATTTAAACGCCCAAAGTTTTAAATTATTATATATCGAAATAACAAATACACCAAGGTATTTCAAAAAGGATTACCTACTTTTTAGAAGTAAACAGATAATATTTTGTAAATTGTGCAATTATTTTTTACCCCTTACTTTTCTGAACTTTACAATAAATGCTCAAATTTGTATTTTCGATCTTCTTGATTGGTTTTCTAGTAGTAGTTTCGGCACAAGGCAATGTTAAATCCAAAATTTTTATCGGGTCCATAATCGGTAATGTAATTGATAGTAAATCAGGCAAACCATTAGCATTTGCGGGAGTTCGTCTTCAGGGGCATATCGACTCAGCAGCATCTATCAACCTTGTTGCAGACAAAAATGGCGGATTTGATTTTCAAAAACTGAAGTCGGATTTTTACAAATTAACCATAACTATAGTTGGCTATTCCAAAACAGAAATGGATAGCATACACGTGTATAAAGACAAATCGGATGTTTTTTTGGGGGATATAAAATTGAATGAAGCTACTACCGCCTTAAATGAAATAATTATTTATGCCGAAAAGCCATTAATTGAAAATAAGGACGGAAAATTGATTTTCAATGTTGCTGAGAGCCCATTAAGTAGTGGAAGTAGCGCTTCGGAACTGCTGCGTAATCTTCCTTTAATGAATGTTAACCCGGATGGTACACTTTTAATGCAGGGAAAGACTCCGTTAATTTTAATGGACGAGAAACCGGTGAATCTCAGTGGTCAACAATTATCTGATTTACTAGAAAGCCTTCCTGCTAGTGTAATTGAGAAGGTTGAAATTATGAGTAACCCGCCACCTGAATATGCGACTTATCCTGGAGGCGTTATTAATATTATTACCAAAAAAGGACGCATTGGTATTTATGAGAGAATAGGCATAAGTGTTGGATCTAAAGGGGAGAAAGGGATTTCTGGAAATTTCAATTATCGGAGCAGTCAACTTAATTTAACTACAAGTATTGGCGTTGGCAATGTTTTGGAAAAAGGAAACTCGTATTCCCACAGAGAGAATTTTTATAAAGATTCTGTAAATTATTTTTATTCAAAAACTGTTTTTAGTAATCGCAATACATATCCCAATATGCGTATTCAGGCCGATTATGATTTTAATAAACACACATCGGCAAGTTTAGTTTATCAAGGCAATCTAAATTATTACAATAAACATTCAGCTATCCTTTCATCTAATCTAGATAGTGATTTTAATGTATACAAAGCGAACGCTCGTACTAATCAATATGATGGTGATGGGAATAGCCATTCTTTTTCGAGTTCTTATGAGTGGAAAGGTAAAAATCCAGTGGAAAAAATCCAATTATGGAGTGGGCTAAGTTTTAGTAAAAACAATAACGACAGAGATTTCTATCAGCAGTTTCTTCAATCTAATTTTTTACCTACGGGTTTAGATTCTACTCAGGTGCAGCTTACTGATAATTATGTTCGTTCATTTCATTTCACTAGTAAATATAACAAGCCACTAAATGATACGGGTACAATTTATATATCTACAGGTGCTTCCTATTCAATAAATTCGTATCACAATATTTTAAGCACTAGTTATTTGCGCAAGGTGGATAATAATTATATCAGCAATGAAATGTTGAGTAATAATTTTTATTTTCATCAATCCATCTTTACACTTCGTGCTGCATTAGTGATGATCCTTCCTAAAAAAATGCGAATAGTTTCTGGGGTGCAGGCAGAACAGACGCTGTCGGACTTCGAATTTGTAAAGGGTAATTCTGCCGACGCAAATAATGCTTATTTACGGTTCTTGCCAAGCATTACATTTTTTAAAGAATTTAGTAAGATATTTAATTCAAAATTGGTTTATCGTGAAACCATTCGTAGGCCAGGAATTCTAGAACTCAATCCCAATATAGATTACAGTGATCTATATAATATACGTTTTGGCAATCCTTTGATTACGCCAGCATTAACAGATAACTATGATTTTAGCATTTCTTACGTTAAAAGTAAATTCAATGTTAATGCCAATCTTGGTTATAATCATATTAAAAATGTATTTAGTTCTATTCGAACATTGATTGACAGTGGCAAAACACAAACTACTTATCAGAACGTCTCTAATCAAGATGAATTTTCTGCAAGTGTATGGACTGGCATTACAGTCACTAGAAAATTTAGAGTAAATATTAGTGGTGGATATATTTATTATAAGTACAGCGATAGGGAAAAATTGTTATATCGATATGTTGATGGCGCAACTGAATACGCAACCCTTAATTACTCCTATTCTCCAACTAATATTACAATAATAGAGGCAAGCAATCGCTATAGTAGTTATATTAATCCACAAGGTAAAAGCCGTACTAATGTTAATATAAGCCTCAGTGCAATGCACAAATTTTTTAATAAAAAATTGATTGTATCGCTGTCTGCTATTGATCTTTTTGGATTACAACAATACACAGGGTATTCTGTTGGCACTAATTTTAGAATTGATAGTCATAGCGAAAGTAATACACAAAATTTTCGTTTATCTCTAAGTTATCAGATAAGCAAATCAGTGATCAAAAGCAAGCTAGGTGATAAACAGAAAAATGAAGCCGTGGATAGAGTAAATCAGAAATAGATTACATGTAAATATTAAAATAAAAATAAATAGTCAAATTTATAATATATTTATAGTTTGGAACTGGGGCTCCACATTGAAAGTAGTATTTAAAAAGTAGTTTTAGAATCATCACTAAAGAATTCCGTATTCAATTTTAAAAATATCTATATGAAAGATAAAATTCAACTAGTTTACCGATTGTTGTTTTGTTCATTATTGTTCAGTTGTGGCCTAAAAAGAGACAATCAAAAGCCCGAGTTCAATCCACACCCTTCAAGTACTTATCATACGCCAGAAGAAAGTTTAAAAACCATGCACCTGCCTAAGGGGTATCATATGGAACTAGTTGCCAGTGAGCCCATGATAAAAGAGCCAGTTGCAATTACCTGGGATGCGAATGGCAGGATGTATGTAGCTGAAATGCTAACTTATATGCAAGATGCAGATGCCACCGGGGAGCAAATGCCTTATAGCAAAATCATGTTATTGGAAGATACGAATCACGACGGTGCAATGGATAAGAGTTCAGTTTTTATAGATAGTATTTTGTTGCCCAGGATGATACAATGTGTCGGCACTAAATTACTGGTAAATGAAACCAATACGATAACGATTACAAGTTATGAGGATACCAATGGAGATGGAAAAGCGGATCAAAAAAAAGTGGTTTATCAAGATCCAAAATTCTCTAGCAATGATGCTAATATGGAGCACCAGCGCAGTGGCCTTGATTGGAATATTGATAACTGGATGTATGTTACCTATGAGGGCGCTCGTTTTAAATATGAAAAAGACTCAATTAAAATAGAAAAAATGCCAGCAGGTGGCGATGGCCAATGGGGGCTTACACATGATAATTATGGGCGATTATTTTATTCAAGTGCCGGAGGGGAAACCCCTGTTTTAGGATTTCAAATCAACCCGGTTTATGGAAAACTCAATTTTCCAGATCAGTTCGGACCGGAGTTTCAAGAAGTATGGCCCATTATTGCAACACCCGATGTGCAGGGTGGCGAAGCGAGATTGCGTCCTAATAATACTTTGAATCATTTTACCGCTTCATGTGGCCAATCTATTTACAGAGGAGATGCTTTTCCAAAAGATTTTTTGGGCGATTATATTGTGTGTGAACCGGTAGGTAGAATTATAAGAAGGGCTAAAGTAACCAACGTAAATGGAAAGACCTTTTTGAAAAATGCGTATAATCAAGAGGAATTTATTTCATCATCCGACATGAATTTCCGCCCTTTAAATAGTGCTACAGGGCCTGATGGTAATTTGTATATTGTTGATATTTATAGAGGCATAGTTCAACAAGGAAACTGGACCAAAAAAGAATCCTTTCTCCGTAATAAAATTGACAGCTTAGGACTCGCAAAAAACATTGGTCGTGGCCGTATTTATAGAGTGGTTTATGATGGAGCAAAGAAGGAAGTTCATCCAAATATGCTCAATGAATCAGTTGCTACTTTGGTGAAATACTTAGGACATCCAAATGGTTGGTGGAGAGATAATGCACAAAAATTAATTGTCATCAAAGGAGATAAATCAGTAGTTCCAGCTTTGAAAGAAATGGCTACATCAAAACCTGGTACACCAAATGATGATTCTGCCCATTTGGCTAGGATTCATGCTCTTTGGACATTAGAAGGATTGAATGCCATCGATCCAGAATTGCTGATCCATGCATTCAATGATCCACATCCAAAAGTTAGAAAATCAGCAATTTGGATCAGCGAATCTTATTTAAGTCAGAACAACGCTGAAATTATGAAAGCGGTATATAAAATGAAAGATGACGCAGACTTTGATGTTCAGACACAAGTGTTGTTATCTATCTACCATACCAATAAAGACAAATCAGCTGCAGTTGTTGCTGAAATGTTAGCTCATAAACCAAATAACGAGATGCTCGTGGCTGTTAAAGATGTAATGGATAAGCGGGAATTGGTAAAACAGCTTTCAGCAAGGTTAGGCGATTTACCAGCAAAGGTTAAGGGTCCAATCCTGACTGGGGCGGTCATTTTTAGAGCTACTTGTGCAACCTGTCATGGCGCTGACGGAAAAGGAATCATTACTACGGGAAGTTCGATGCCAGCACCTTCGCTTGTTGGAGCAGTACCTTTATTAGTTGGCAATAAACATATGGCAATTCAAATATTATTGAAAGGTTTAAAAGGGCCAATCAATGGAAAATCATATCCTTCCGAAATGCCGTCTCTTGCTTCAAATAATAATGGATGGGTAGCTAACGTACTGAGTTATGCCCGTTATGAATTTGGTGGTAATCGTGCAAAAAACAAATTGGATTCTCCACAGGTGCTTGCAAAAGAAGTGGCTAAAATAAGAAAAGATATGGAAGCTAGAAATAACGCTTGGACATTGGATGAGTTAAAGAAAGTAAAAGATACTTCCTTAGTACAGCTAGCAAAAGAGACAAAGAAGAAATAGCGCTTATCAGTTGAACTCAGCTATTTATAAATAACCATATATGAAAGTTATTAAAATCAAATCAGTTGCAATTTCTTTACTATCCATTTGTTGTATTATTTATTCTTGTACAAAAACAGAAACTGCCACCACTCCTCCAACCAGTCCAGTTTTGACGATATTGACCTCTTGTGATTCTTTAAAACAAGGATTACTTAAAACAATATCTGATACACTAAGGCTTACAAACTGTTTAAACATTTCAGCTTGCGACTCCGTAAGGTTGGGATTACTAAAAGCAATAACTGCTAATGATACCATTAGACTTTCTTCTTGCATAAAGATTGCTGGCTGTGATTCCATAAGGCTCGGAATACTGAAGCCAAATTCTCAAGATACTATTAGACTTTCTTCATGCATAAAGATTACAGGTTGTGACTCTGTTAGGCTTGGAATTTTAAAACCTACTAAAAATGATACCTTAAGATTAATTTCTTGTATAAAAATTAGTGGGTGTGATTCTATTAGATTTGGAATTTTAGAACCTACTAAATCAAATTCTGGTAGACTTGGATGTATAGTCCTAAATATTGGACAAAAATATCAAGGTGGTATAATTGCTTATATTTTAGAGAATGGTGACCCTGGTTATGAAGCAAGTAAAAAGCATGGCTTAATTATCTCAACATCAGATCAAAGTACTGGTATTAGATGGTTCAATGGAAGTAATATTTCTACTGGTGCAACAAATAATGCATTAGGAAGTGGATTAACGAATACCAATACTATTATAAAAATTCAAGGGGCAATAGAAATTAGTTATGCAGCAGGATTAGCAAGGTCATTCAATGGAGGAGGTTATAATGACTGGTTTTTACCTAGTCAAGAAGAGTTAAGTAAGATGTATCGTTATAGGTTTACGATTGGTATGAATAACGACTTCTTCTATTGGAGTTCTACTGAGGCATATCCAGAATCTGCTTGGACCAATCGTATGCATGGGGACATTTTAGCTCCGCCTAGCTCGGGATCATACCATTCCAAGTCTTCTGAAAAATATGTTCGTGCAATCCGTTACTTTTAATTTTTGTACTTTTTTAATTTTAAAAAAATAAAATTCCAATTGATCAATAATTGAGAAAATTATGAATAGTTTAAAAATATTTTATTTAATTTAAAGTAATTTGATTTTATTATTTTAAAAGACATAACCCCGCCATATTTCTGCAGCATGATATGGTGATTCCATGAAAAATTGAAAACACTTGTTGTAACCTCACACTAAATTGAGATTTTTTAATCTATTTCGATTAAATAGTCGACCCTCAAAAAGTTTGTTTAGGCAATTTGTCAAAGTAGGTGTTTTGTGCCCTTGAATAAAAAGTGCTAGAAATGTTCAACATCGGCCGTTAAAAAATCAATCCGCCGCGGCGGATTGATTTTTTTGTTACTTTTTTTGCATCAAGGCAAAAAAGTAAAGGATCGCTATTCCGTGCAGGTTTCCAAGCCTATATAGTTCCCTTTTTTACCAAAAAAAAATTATTTGAAATGCAAGGTTATTAATCATTTGGTTGATTATCCAGTCGTTCTTTATTGATTCATTTTGATCAAAAGCGTTATCGAATGGCAGTTTTCAACTTTTTGAGGGTCGATTAAATATTTTTAGTAGGGTTTCTGTGATAGAATCTTCTCTACTTTTCATAAGGAACACCTCTTTTAACTCCATCCTAATAGATTGATTTAAGCTTTCTATATATCATTAGCAAGTCGAAAAACAGGGTATAAAAAAAGATGGTCTGTTGTCAGACCATCTTTAAAATTATAAGTACTTCGCTGAAATTAAGCTAGGTCAAATCGATCAAGGTTCATCACCTTATTCCAAGCAGCTACGAAGTCGTGAACAAACTTTTCTTTTGCGTCCTCACATGCATATACTTCGGCAATTGCACGCAACTCTGAGTTAGAACCGAAAATAAGATCTACTCTGGTACCGGTCCACTTGATCTTTCCAGTTGCACGATCTGTTCCTTCAAAAATATTGTTGGACTCGGAATGCGCTTTCCAAGTGGTACTAAAATCGATTAGGTTAGCAAAGAAGTCATTGGTAAGCGCCTCTTTTTGATGGGTAAAAACGCCCTGCTGAGCATGATCAAAATTGGCATTTAGAACACGCAGACCACCAACCAAAACTGTCATCTCTGGTGCAGACAATGTCAGTAATTGCGCTTTGTCAATCAACATTTCCTCGGCTGAAACAATAGCTCTTGATTTACTGTAATTGCGGAAACCATCTGCAATCGGCTCAAGCACAGCAAATGATTCAACATCCGTTTGGTCTTGCGACGCATCGGTGCGACCTGCTGTAAACGGAACTTTCAAATTGTGACCAGCATTTTGTGCTGCTTTTTCAATTCCTGCACATCCACCTAAAACTATCAAGTCGGCAATTGAAATCTTTTTACCGCCAGCCTGATTATCATTGAACTCTTTTTGAATACCCTCTAGCGTTGCAATTACTTTAGATAATTGAGCTGGATTGTTAGCCTCCCAATACATCTGCGGTGCAAGTCGAATACGTGCACCGTTGGCACCACCACGTTTATCGGAACCTCTGAATGTAGAAGCCGAAGCCCATGCAGTAGATACTAATTCAGCCACAGAAAGTCCTGAAGCAAGTACCTTGCTTTTCAATGCTGCAATATCATGATCGTCTACCAATGGATGTGTAACTGCGGGGATAGGGTCTTGCCAGATCAAAGATTCTGTAGGAACTTCTGTTCCTACATAGCGTGAACTAGGCCCCATATCTCTGTGGGTCAATTTGAACCATGCCCTAGCAAATGTGTCTGCAAATTGAGCAGGATTTTCATAAAATCGTTTGGAAATAGCTCCATAAGCGGGATCTACTTTTAATGCAATATCGGTAGTCAGCATGGTTGGTGCATGGCTTTTGGAAGGGTCATGTGCATCTGGCACTGTACCAGCACCTCCATTGGCTTTTGGTTTCCACTGATTTGCTCCAGCTGGGCTCTTGGTTAATTCCCAATCGAAGGAGAACATATTCTCAAAGTAATTATTACTCCATTTTGTTGGAGTGGTTGTCCATGCTCCCTCTAAACCACTGGTAATGGTATCACCTGCATTACCGCTTCCCAAAGTGTTTTTCCATCCGAGGCTTTGCTCTTCAATGCTAGCACCTGCTGGTTCTTTACCAACGTATTTGCTTGGGTCAGCAGCACCATGGGTTTTACCAAATGTGTGACCACCTGCAATCAAAGCAACTGTTTCTTCATCATTCATGGCCATGCGAGCAAAGGTTTCACGTATATCCCTTGCCGATGCAATTGGATCAGGGTTTCCATTAGGTCCTTCTGGATTCACATAAATTAATCCCATCTGAACTGCAGCCAGCGGATTCTCTAAATCACGGTCGCCAGTATATCGTTTGTCATCCAACCAAATCCGTTCAGAACCCCAATAAACATCTTCTTCAGGCTCCCAAACATCCTTTCTACCACCAGAGAAACCGAAAGTTTCAAAACCCATCGATTCTAGGGCGCAGTTGCCAGCAAGAATCATCAAATCAGCCCAAGAAAGTTTTTGGCCATATTTCTTTTTAATAGGCCATAGCAATAGGCGTGCCTTGTCGAGGTTGGTATTATCAGGCCAACTGTTTAATGGCGCAAAGCGTTGTGTGCCGGAGCCACCACCACCACGACCGTCGGTGGTACGGTAAGTACCAGCACTATGCCATGCCATGCGAATAAAGAAGGGTCCATAATGTCCATAGTCGGCTGGCCACCAGTCTTGAGAAGTGGTCATTAAATCGAAAATATCTTTCTTTACCGCTTTCAGATCAAGCGTCTTGAACTCGGCTCCATAATCGAACGCCTCACCCATCGGATTCGACAGGGAAGAGTGTTGGCGAAGGATATTTAACTTTAACTGATTAGGCCACCAGTCGCCATTCCTAGTGCCACTTCCAGCACTGCTTTGTTTTGAAGATGCAGAAGCACCTGTAAAAGGACATTTACCCTCTCCGTTGTTAGTATTACTTTCCATTTTCTTAAAAATTTTAAACTTGGTTTTAATTGATAAAATTACATTAATCTACGTATAGTTGCCATCAAAAAAATAGTAACTGTGAATAGTTGCAATATCGGCAATGGGGGTTTTGGAAAAATCAATCCAATGAAAACAAGTAAATGGATCAATTGTTTAGTGGATATTTTATTTTTTTGAAATGCCTTCAAAAGCCCTTTACAAAGAATTTTACTGGGATATTAAATAATAGCAAACAAAACGATTTCAATAAAAATGAGTAAAGTAACCTATTTGCCTTTTAACCGCTCTTTTCACTGGCTAGAATGCAGTAAACTGATCTAATTAATTGTCAAATACAGTGCCGAAGATAGCTGCCTTTCCATTATTATTCAATATTTGAGGAAACCCGTAAAAAAATGTATATTTGAATGATATGGGTTTATTTAATCATAGATTTTATGTTACATAGGAAAAAGATACAAGTGCCAAAGACCGAGATTGCCCCAAAAAATCATACTCTAGGCACTAAAACTTTGCCTTCAGTTGCTAAGGGTAGTGGTCTGAATGAAAAACAATTAAAATCTCCTTCATTATTTCCCTCCTCTCAAATAAAAACGGAGATAGCACCAAAAGTAATAAAAGAAGAAAAAGTAGATAAAAAAACTTGGTAATTATCAGCTACGATAATTAATTTACTACCTGTAAATTATTTATTCCTACAAACCGATCAGATATAAAATTTAATTAACAGCGGCCTTGCTGAAAATGAAAATCTCTTTTCACATCCACCCGATTTTTATCATTTTACCTATAGCATTATGCGTTTGTGCAGAAACCTGCATTCCAACCCCATTGTTGTTGGTCAGCGAAAGCCAGTGTACATCTGATTTTGCCCCATTTTCTTGCGACATTTCATAGGAGCTAATGGCTTGATATCCAACAAAATGAAGATCTTTTATCTAATAATTCAACTATTGAAATTACTAATAGATAGTCACCTAGAGCATAAATTTTTTGAATTGAGTAGACATTTCTGTAATTCACTTTAAAAAAGGGAGTAAAAATTTGCCTTATCGATTCTTGAAAATTTCAAACCTACACCACTATTTTTAGATGACCAGTACTGCTAGGTGAAACCGTGAAGATGCAGGGAATAGCGGGCATAAAAAAGCGAGCCTTATTAAAAGGCTCGCTTGAAAAAAAAGGTGTTTCTTATTTTTTTACTGTGTCGATTTCCAACACACCGTTAGTAATAGTGCCGGTAATAGTTACCTCTTCACCAATAAACGTTTCAACTTTTTTAGCGTTGCTGATGGCATACACTTTGTCACCAACTACAAATACTGGCTTAGAACCACCCTTTACACATTTCTTTGCACAGGCAGCATGGCCCTTAATATCAGACTTTGCTCCACAGTCTTCATCACTTATAAAACCAGTCCATTTTCCTTTGTCAAGCGCATTTGCAGCGGTAAAGCATACCACCATTACAATCAGCATTAGATACTTTTTCATATGATAATTTTTAGTTTAGACAAATCTAATATTTTTTATTGATAATATCATTTTTCTGTATAATCCCTATTACCAGGCTCAATTTCTCCTAAAAGCCTCAAAAACTGGGACTGGAGTAATCAAAAAAGCAGCTTTCTATTGCCTCTTATTTGGATGAATTTGCAGGAGCATATTCGTAAATTCCCGCATCAGGATTGCCCATGATTGGCTTGCCATTAAAGTCGGCGTTGAGTCCAACAGATATTCCAAAATTGATGGCGATAGACCCTGGCGGCAAACTGTATTTCCATGTAGCAGGATTACCAGTTTCAATAGTAAATATATTGGCAGAAGAACTAAAGTATTCATTGGCTCCAAGTGAAATGCTACCAAGACCTCCGTTCTGCATCCGGTAAATATTATTGCTTCTCACCATTGCACTGGTATTGAATTTTTTTCCAGCAATGGTTGTGCCGTTGGAACACCAAAAAATATTATTTTTCAATACTACCATACCTACGGGGCCTTTACTGCCGGCCATATAAAATAATTCTCCTGGAACAGAAAACTGCTTTACGGTTTCAACAATGGTATTATTGTAATACTGAAGGTTATTGATGTTACAAGCAAAGGCGCCACCATTTTGGAAAACGCCCAACATTCCACAGTTGATTATTTTATTGTATGCGACTATATTATTATTTGCCACTCCTTTTGAATTGCTTCCAATTTCCATAAATCCAATGCAGTTGAGGGCGGTATTGTATGCGATAAAGTTATTATTCATATCATCTCCAAAAAATTCAATTGCTCCGCCATCATAACCATAATCGTAACTTATTCCCCAGCATTCTTCAAATCGGTTGTGGGTAATTCTATTGTATGAACTTCCTATTACTATCGGCACAGCACCATAGTCGTCGTTGTTTTTATTGTAGGATGGCGTGTTGCGAACCATTCTTAAATTGTGCATATAATTTCCCGTGATATTGGTATAATTTGAACCGGTAAAAGTAGCGATGCCAATTCCTACCATCGAAAAATCACAATTAGATATGGTACAGTGAGGCGAATTATACAATTGTATCGCATTTGAAATATTTGCTTGTACTTGGTGTAATTTGTCAGCCAAGCTATTGTCAATAAATTGAATCCTATCAATGACAACATAAGTTCGATTGTGTAAGGTAATGATACCCGAAATTGCGTTATCAAATACAGGTAAGTTGCCTTTCCCATATGCGGAGTATACTATTGGATGTTCCGCACTGCCAGACTGTTCGATGGATAAACGTCCTGTATATTGCTGTCCTCGCTTAAAGAAAACAGTGTCACCTGCATTGAGTGAGGTAGTTCCGCTGTTAACTTGTGCAATGCTTTTCCAAGGAGAGGCCAATCTGCCATTAGCAGTTTTGTTAACAGAAGAAGGATCGCAGTAATATTTTGCAGTATAACCCTCTAAGCAAATTGCTAGTAGGAATAGTATAATCATTAATTTCATGATTGCCTGTTGCAATATTTATGATTCATCTTATAAATTGTCAATAGTTTAAAGAAGCAGTTGAATTGGAGTGTTTTTCGGCTACTGTTTTTTTGAAAACTATTTTTCAATTTTTAAAAATATGTCGCCACTAAATAGTCGGAGTTTTTGTAATAGTCGGGCTATTTTTTTTCTAAATACGATGTTATTTGATTGTAGAAGCAATTTTTCTGATAATAGAAATAGTTGAAAAAATAGTTTCTTGCTGATTGGAAGGTTGGAGGCAAGGGATATTTTTTTAAATCCTGCCTCTTTTGCTATTGTTGCCAATTCGCTGAAAGTATATTCTTTTAAATGCATTCCTTCAGCCACCTTTTTTTCAAATACTCTTGATACATCATGTGGTCCGGTAAGTAGATGTGGGGTAGAAAAAATATAATGACCACCTTTTTTTAAAATAGCATGCACGCCCTTAAAATGTGCAAGCTTGTCCTCGGGATGAAAGTGCTCAATTACCTGATTAGAGAGCACAATATCGTAGGAGTTTTTTTCTTCAAATTGATCTAAGTGTATCCCGTCGGTATTGCCCAATGCTACGCTTTTGCTTCCTGACAAAAACTTTTCTCCCCTTTCTTTGGTAATCTCTGTTCCCTTGCAACTGTAGCCGATGGAATCTAAATATTGAATCATCCGTCCTTTGCCTGTGCCAATCTCATAAATTAGTTTGGGTGGTTTGCCAATTGCAGCCACCCATTTTTTAAATTCTTTTTCTGGTGCAATTTGATTTCCGTCATCTGTAAATTCATTG
>JBIKOV010000306.1:0-3652 GCA_044357815.1 Ferruginibacter sp.
CCTTCCTGTGCATCTGCGTTTAGTTGTTTAAAATGGTTAAATGACATAATATAAATCCCGGTTTTTTAACGGGAGGGCAAAGGTAGGATTTTTTAGGGTCAAAAATGCGCTAAATCACTTAATTTTTGAGGGATTTCGGCCTTATAAGTGTAGAATTCTTTGGTTACGTTAGGCCACCTTGTTCTTTTACCCAATTTTGCACTACCTATAAGCTACTTCAGCAATTTCTCCACTTCTATTCTTTAAATCTCAATCCCCATTTTCTTCATCAAAATCGAAGCATTGATTGATTGGCAAATGCCTTTTTTTAGGGAGTAGTCAAAGTACAATTCATCGTTGTTTACCTGCGCATCAAAATGGTAGTTCAAGATGTTTGCGGGATAGTCCTTTTCAATATTCGCCAGCTCCACATCATGGGTAGCGATAATGGCGGCGGCATTTTGTTTGATCAGTTGTTTGGTTAATGCCACCGATCCAGTATGTCGGTCTAGTGAATTGGTGCCTCTTAAAATTTCATCCAACAAAATAAAAATCGGCTCATGGTTATTTACTTTTTCAATTACCGTTTTTAGTTTTTTTAATTCTGCATAAAAGGTGGACGTATTCTCTTCCAGATTATCTGCGATTCGCATACTAGTGATGAGTTGAACGGCAGAAAGCGAAAATGTTTTTGCACAAGCTGCCGAGCCCATCATGGTTAATACTACATTAATTCCTATGCTACGTAGATAGGTGCTTTTACCCGCCATATTACTTCCTGTAATTAGCATCAGTTCACTAGATTGATTCATCGTGATCGGATTATTTACTCTTTTTGCAGGGTGAATAAGGGGATGGCCTACCTCAGTACCACTGATCGAAAAATGTTCTTTTTTTAGTTCGGGAAAACACCAGTCTGGGTGGTTGAAATGCAGGGTAGATAAGCTGCAGAGCGCTTCTAGTTCTCCCAATGTATCAAACCATATCGCCATGTTTTGCTGGTTTCTTTTTTTCCATTTTTCTAATGCCATTATCTGTTGTAAATCCCATTGCACTAGGATGGCCAGCGGGATAAATATGACCGGATTAAGTCGGTAGTCCATCCTTGCCAAAATCTTTTCGAGTTGCTTTAATTCCTTCGATGCTTTTCCTTTTTCGATAGCATATTTCTGCTGCAAATTTTGCAATAATTCGGATTGAAAACTACTGTTTTCAATGAGTTGAATACTATCGGCTAGTACAGACAATTCAGCTGACATTTTTGAAAGCTGTTGATGTAGCGAGATTGCCTTTTTGCTAATGAAGTAGGCCAACACAGCCGACGCCAACAAAAAATAATTTCTTGTAGGATTAGCAACCAGGTCAATATAATTCAGCACGATAGCCGATAACATGATTAGCGGGATGATGTATTGAAGGGTTCGCCAAAATGGGTGTTGCAAGAAAACAGTTTTTTCGTTTATCCATTCTTGTAAGCGTTCCTTGGTGGAGCTTGCGATTTTTTTTTCTTTTCCCAATGCCTGCAATTGCTGTCTCCATGGGGTGTTGGCAGCAAGTTCCTGAATGGCTTGCTGACGTTGCAAGATCACTGTTTCGTTTGCTGGTGCCAGCAACCAACCAGCTAGAATTTTACTTCCCATCTCAGAAGCAGTCCGGTTGATGTATTGAAAAAGGGATGCTTTGCCAAATAGGTCTAGGTCATTGGCATAGTCGTGAAGATGGGGTTGGTAAACTGCTCCATCTTCGAAATGGTTGTAAATACCCGACAAAGCGGTTAATTCGTCGGCATTGATTTGGGTTAGCTGCTGGGTATGGGAAATAGCTTTTTTATTATCTACATCTGCATAAACCAATCGTACAAAAATGATCGATAAAAGCAGGACGGGCACTAGATAAATTACGCTAATATTTAGCAAAAAGTATCCGGAAGTAAAAATGCCCATCATCACAAAAAACCTTGCCCAGCCCAATTGCGACTTTTTCCGGAGCAGTAATCGGGTGGTTGAGGATAACTCCTTCTTTCTTATTGTATAAAAATCCTGGGGTGCCATAAATCGATTTTGTTAAAATTAGCTCTGCAAATGTATTGCAGAAGAGTTTTAAAAGCCGAACTAAATAGTTTTCGTAAATTTGCAAGAATTCTGATGAATTAGTTAAAGCATCAGCAATTACGGGGCTGACCGGTTTTGACAGCATAGATCTTTGTAAGTGTAAGCATGTAGTGCGTTGGATAATTAGCACTTTAATCTGAATATTCAAAACTTCAAATGGCAATACTCAGTATGCCATGGCTGCTTAGTCGATAGACTAGCACCCATTAGGGCCGTTGAACGGGTTGTTCTGTTACCAAGTTCCTCCGCCGACTCAAAAAGAAAATGGAATGCTGTTCCGTTATGAAGTATTCGGAACTTAAGATCATTCTTCTAAGGTTATGGTTGGTTTGTGTTGCCCCGGCTATTTCCCTACAATTAATGCAGCAATAAACATGTAGAAAGCTTACGGCGAATGTGTTTGGACCAGGGTTCGACTCCCTGCAGCTCCACTTGTAAAAGGTATAAATAATTGAATTTCAATTATTTATACCTTTTTTAATTTCAATTTAGCCCACATTTAGCCCACATATGGTTTAAGTATATCCAGAAAGAATTATTATTCTATATTTGATTTTGCCATTTTAAAAACTGAAACCCGGACCAAGAAACCTTTCATGTTTTAAGCTCAATCCTGAAATTACCTTACCCCCTTCATTAATTAAAATTGACAAATTTTTGCGGTACTTGAAAAGAGTGTAATTAAAAAAAATGATTAAGTGCTTTTAAGGCTTTGGTAATTTAGAAATCGAAAAAGCAAGCAGGGGATATCAGACTAACAGCTAGGTCGGCAGGTTTAAAATCTGCAAATGTCAATATTGAGGTAAAATAGAATACGCTAGTTATATTTTACCCCTCGATGGAAATGGCCAATATGGCTATACCCTTATATTTGAAAGTAATCAAACTCATAAATGATGCATTTGTTAAAAAGCACTTATCCTTAAATAGCTTAATTTATTTAGAGCAAATAAATTTTGTTTATATGCCCAAAACCCTTGGATTAACAATAGTCTCACTGTAGATCCTTCAGTGCACCAAAGGTGCTCCTTTGATATCAGAACTTAATAAAATAGTTCAATTTGTAGAATTTTTGCCTTTAATAATCACTCTGATAAAGCGCAATTATGATATAATTTGGAAAAATTTAAATAGTGCTAACCTATGCACCTCATATTAATATCCACCATTCACTTTTTGGGTAAGTTTTTTTAGATATGCCAATTAAATTATATCAAAAAACATAAAAAAAAAGATATTTAACGTAAACTGAAAAATAAAAAGTGATTTATTTTTACAAAAGATGTAAAGAATTAAAAGGCATACAAAAAATCCTGTTTATTTCGAGTGAAATCAAAAATGTGATTTCTGTTTACAGTAATAGTCATAGGGCACTTAGGGTACTTTTGGGTAGTTTCTTTGGAATTGTAGACTTATTTGAATTAATAAAATTAATTGCCAGTATGAGTATTAGAAATATTGTTTTTTTTTATTTAATTGTATTTTCCTGTGTAAAACTCACCGGCCAGGATAAGGAAATTAATGCATTGAATTTCGGCATTTCTCCTGAGAAGGATGCCACT
>JBIKOV010000006.1:0-37992 GCA_044357815.1 Ferruginibacter sp.
CGGCTTATGCAGTTACTGGTTTAAAATCGAGTGTCGATTGGAGATTATTTTGATGCCGTTGTTGGTCTTTTGACCAACAACCGAAGTTGGGGGCCTGCTTATCCGTTGCTGAAATTATATTATTTCAACGCTTCGCATGTTGGTCAAAAGACGAACATGGGCGTAAAAGTAATTTTCACCATTCACCTCTTTTAATTTCCCACCCTTCGCCTCCTCCGGCGGAACCGAACCAAAAGAGGCGGCTTATGCAGTTACTGGTTTAAAATCGAGTATCGATTGGAGATTATTTTGATGCCGTTGTTGGTCTTAATGACCAACAACCGAAGTTGGGGGCCTGCTTACCCGTTGCTGAAATTATACTATTTCAACGCTTCGCATGTTGGTCAAAAGACCAACATGGGCTTAAATTGTGAATGGTCAATGGCGAAAGCTCGGCCATCTTGTTGTTTCTAGACTAGTATGCTAATTCATCCCGCACACTTTCAGTTATCAGTTATCCATTAACAATTGCCTCCTGATAAAAATCATAAAAACTATGACGGCTATCATCCCTTTAAAAAGCTAGTTCGCACATCTTTGTAGTCATTATTTTACAAAAAAAAGCCAGCCTGCTCATTCAAACAGACATTACCATACCCGTAAGTTGCTATCACTGTGGTGAGCAATGTGATGAAATCATTGAGTTGGACAGCAATCATTTTTGTTGCGAAGGGTGTAAACAAGTGTATCTGTTACTGAATGAAAACAATTTGTGTGTCTATTATAATTTTGATAAGGGCCCGGGCATTAAAGCCAAGGGTAAATTTGTTTCTGGTCGATATGCTTATTTAGACGACCCTGAGACGGCCAAAAGACTGGTACAGTTTAGTAGCGATACACAAACGAATGTGACCTTTCAGTTGCCACTAATGCATTGCGCTTCTTGTGTTTTTTTGTTAGAAAATTTGCATCGCATTGAGCCGGGCATTACCCAATCCCAGGTAAATTTTCAGCGCAAGGAAGTCTTCATCATTTTTGATCCGGCGCAAACTTCCTTAAGAAAAGTGGTAGAGATATTGGCTTTTATTGGATACGAGCCATCGATTCATTTGCAGGACAGCATCAAAAAGCAGGTCACCAAACATAGCAAAAAAGAACTATATCATATTGGAGTAGCAGGTTTTTGCTTTTCCAATATTATGATGCTCAGCTTTCCGGAATATTTTTCATCTGGCAATATTGAGCAAGCAGGATTAAAAGCCACTTTTGCCTGGTTGAATCTTTCCTTATCGCTGCCCGTATTGTTTTTTAGTGCCTCCGGCATTTTTATATCTGCCTGGAAAGGGCTTCGGCAACGGTTTTTAAATATTGATGTTCCCCTTGCACTTGCCATCCTAGTTACTTTTGGTAGAAGCTATTACGAAATCATTTCGGGCAGTGGTTCTGGCTGGCTGGATTCAGGAACAGGCATCGTTTTTTTTATGTTGATCGGCCGGTGGTTTCAAAATAAGACCTATGACTCTTTTTCATTTGACAGGGATTACAAATCATACTTCCCATTAGGTGTAACCAGATTAAAAAATGGGATCGAAATCAATATCCCGGTTACGCAACTTATTAATGGCGACTGCATCTTGATACGAAATGAGGAAATGATACCCGCCGACGCGGTATTGATAAAAGGCAAAGCCAATGTGGATTATAGTTATGTAAGTGGCGAAAGTAGGCCGGTACCAAAAAATATGGGCGACCTGATTTATGCAGGTGGAAAACAATGCGGCAGTGCAATTGAGTTGGAAATTGTAAAAGAAGCTTCTCAAAGTTATATTACGCAATTGTGGAATAATGATATTTTCAAGCATAAAAAAAATGTAGCTACTTCATTCATTCACCCCTGGAGCAGGTATTTTACCGCTGCACTTTTTTTGGTGGCAATTGGTGCCGCAGTATATTGGGCAGCCGTAGACGCTACTAAAATATTACCTGCAGTTACAGCGGTATTGATTGTTGCCTGCCCTTGTTCTCTTTTGCTTTCCGCCACTTTTACTTATGGCAATATGTTGCGCATTTTTGGGAAAAATAAGTTGTATCTTAAAAATGCCGGTGTTATTGAAACCCTTTCCAAAACGAGCGCCATTGTTTTTGACAAGACGGGCACTATCACTGAAAATCATTCAGCCAAGGTACAATACAACGGCGTACCACTTACTCCGCATGAGTTGTTGGTAGTACAAGCTATTACCCGACAATCTTCCCATCCACTTAGCAGAACAATCAGTAATTATTTGGGAGCATCCAATCCAAAAGAGCGGTTATCGATCCAGGATTTTGAAGAATTTTCCGGCAAAGGGATATCGGCAGTAGTTCAGGATCTGGCAGTGAAAATCGGGTCTGCGGCTTTTGTAAATCATGTTCCGGATGAGGTAGGGTTGGAAGCGAGCGGCGCTCAATTGCATGTGATGATGAATGGAGTTCACAAGGGCGTTTTTACTATCAGCAATCTATACAGGGAGGGAATTAAAACTGCCATTACCGCATTGAAGAAAAAAAACTATGAATTGCTGCTGCTTTCTGGTGACAATAATTCAGAAAGAAAAACACTCGAAGCGTTATTTGATTCTAGTAGCAATGTATTGTTTAACCAGACACCGCAAGACAAGCTCAATGCCATCCAACGATTGCAGGAGCAGCATCAAAAAGTGTTGATGCTGGGTGATGGACTCAATGACGCCGGTGCATTAATGCAAAGCGATGTAGGGATTGCTGTAAGTGACAATAGTGCTCAATTTTCTCCAGCCTGTGATGCCATTTTAGATGGCAGCAAAATTGGAATGATTCATGAGTTGCTGGCTTATGCAAGGTCGGGAAAAAAAATAGTTGCGGCGAGCTTTACGCTTTCCATTGCCTATAATATCGTGGGCCTTTCCTTTGCGGTGCAGGGCACACTATCTCCTATTGTGGCTGCCATACTAATGCCGGCAAGCAGTATCAGTATTGTATTGCTGGTGACTTTATTGTCATCTTTAAGTGCGCGGCGTTTAAGGGTACCCGTTTCAAAATGATTTTTGATAGAGACATCTAAAAATGGTATAGGAAAAGGCGCTACCATCCCCGAAAGTATCAACGAAAGCCATAAATGCATTTAAATAGTCGCTACTCACCCTAAACTATAGACGCGCGTATGACGAAAGTCACATCAGGCTTAGATAAGCATCATATTTTACAATAATAACCACTGATAAATTTGTACCTATTAAAATTCATGCTCAATGAGTGCTTTGTTTATTTTAATCGGTATTAGTATCCTGGTGGCAGGTAGCTTTTTGACAGCATTTCTATGGAGTGTAAAAAATGGTCAATTCGATGATGATTATACCCCCTCCATTCGAATTCTTTTTGATAATACAATAACGCCTCCTCTTACAGACAATCCAACAGAACCTTTAAACCAAACCAAACAAATATAAACATGCAGGTAGAAAAATTTTATTATGATAACAGGATTGTAAAAAACTTTGCCTACGCTACTGTTTTGTGGGGGATAGTGGGGATGATCGTTGGTTTGTATGTAGCCCTAGAGTTAGTATACCCTTCCATTAATATTACTCAGTATGGTACATTTGGCAGACTTCGTCCTTTGCATACCAATGCCGTCATTTTTGCGTTTGTTGGTAACGGTATGTTTATGGGGATTTACTATTCCTTGCAGCGGTTGTGCAAAGCAAGGATGTTCAGTGATGTGTTGAGTAAAATACATTTTTGGGGATGGCAACTGATTATTGTAGCAGCAGCTATCACCTTACCATTAGGGATTACATCGAGTAAGGAATATGCGGAACTGGAATGGCCCATAGATATTTCCATTGCTTTAATATGGGTAGTGTTTGGCTGGAATATGTTTGGCACAATTTTGAAGAGAAGAGAAAAACATTTGTATGTAGCCATTTGGTTTTACATCGCCACTTTTGTTACGGTAGCGGTATTGCATATCACCAACTCGATGGCGTTGCCAATCAGTTTTACCAAAAGTTACTCTGTGTATGCAGGTGTACAGGATGCACTGGTTCAATGGTGGTATGGGCACAATGCCGTAGCGTTCTTTTTAACTACTCCTTACTTGGGGTTGATGTATTACTTTATGCCCAAGGCAGCCAATCGGCCAGTATATTCTTACCGACTTTCAATTATCCATTTTTGGTCTTTGATATTTTTATACATCTGGGCTGGCCCCCATCACTTGTTGTATACCGCATTGCCAAACTGGGCTCAATCACTTGGGGTGGTGTTTTCCGCGATGCTAATTTTTCCAAGCTGGGGTGGTATGATCAACGGCTTGCTCACTTTAAGAGGAGCATGGGATAAGGTAAGGGATGATGTGATTTTAAAATTTATGGTGGTAGCCGTTACGGCCTATGGCATGGCAACTTTTGAAGGGCCATTATTATCGCTCAAAAGCATCAGTGCGGTGAGCCATTATACCGATTGGATAGTTGCACATGTGCATGTGGGAGCGTTGGGATGGAATGGCATGTTAACGTTTGGTATTTTGTATTGGCTGATTCCAAGAATATTCGGCACCTCACTCTATTCAAAAAAACTAGCTAACAACCATTTTTGGCTGGGTACACTGGGGATTGTATTTTATGCGGTACCCATGTATTGGGCTGGATTTGCACAGAGCTCCATGTGGAAGCAATTTACCGAAGCAGGTCAGTTGAAATATACTTTTCTAGAAACGGTTACTTACATGAAACCATTTTACGCCATGCGTTCCTTAGGCGGCACTTTATACCTAATTGGTGCGTTGATTATGGTTTATAATTTGTATAAAACAATGAAAGTAGGCAAATTGGTTGCAGATGAAGCAGCAGAGGCAGCGCCATTAGAGAAAGTATATGTAGCTCATAAAGGGGAACACTGGCATAGATGGATTGAGCGTAAGCCAGTACAATTCATGGTGATTAGTTTGATTGTAATTCTGATAGGCGGAGCGGTAGAAATGATACCCACTTTTATGATAAAGTCTAATGTGCCCACCATCAGTAGTTTAAAACCTTATACGCCACTGGAGTTACAGGGTAGGGATATTTATTTGCGAGAGGGTTGTTATACCTGTCATTCGCAAATGATTCGTCCTTTTAGAAGTGAGACGGAGCGATATGGCGAATATTCAAAGGCGGGCGAATTTGTATACGACCATCCTTTTCAGTGGGGAAGTAAAAGAACAGGCCCGGATCTAGCTCGTGAAGGAACTGGCAATCTTAAAAAAACAGACGGATGGCATTTCCGACATTTTAGGGAGCCATCTTCTATGAGTGAGGGGTCCATCATGCCGGCATATGCATTTATGTTAAAGGACAACTTGGACACTTCCACTACTAAGGCTAAAATAAATGCCATGATCACCTTGGGTGTACCGTATGAAAAAGGATTTGGCGACATCGCCAATAACAATTTGATGGAACAGGCTAAAGGCATTGCCTACAATTTAAGTATCGATAGCATCCGAGTTTCACCCAACAAAGAAGTGATAGCATTAATTGCGTATATGCAACGACTGGGGAAAGACATTGCCAATCAACCTTTTAAATAAATCAACCATGTTTAAATTTATTCAGCAGTATACCGAGAAAATGGAGCATGTAGCTATTTATCCAATGATCTCTCTATTCATTTTCTTTTTATTCTTTGTAGTACTTCTATTCTTTGTAAAAAAAATGGATAAAAATAGCATCACTGAATTATCAAATCTTCCATTGGATATGGAATCAACAAATTCAACACACTAAAAAATATTGGTATGGGTTTTAAAAATTGTATGAATAAACAAAAGATAGTTACCGCCTTTTTTCTTTTGATTGGCTCTACCCTATTTGCACAGATATCGCCTGCAGCTCCATCTGCTGTGCCGGCCGGCAGTAATATGCTGGAGATATTACTGATTATTACCGCATTTGTATTGATTTTTGTAATATGGGGAATGGGCCAGGTGTTGGTCGCACTCTCCCGTCAGTTGTTGGACAAGACTAGTGAGGCAAGCAAAAGTGCTGTGTTTTCTGTGTTGTTAATTTTATCCCTTCTGTCAGAAAATGCGCATGCACAAACAGTTGCCGTAGATGCTGCAGCAAAGTTGATTCCAAATTATGGCGGTATTTCAGCCAATACCTTTTATCTTTTATTGTCAGTAATTGCGACAGAAATTTTTGCAATATTATTTTTGTTTTTTTCGATCAGGCGAATTTTTGTGGAATTGCTTCCTGAAAAATCAGCAGCGGCTGTAAAAAAATCAAAACTTGCGGCATTATGGGTAAGGCTGGATAAAAAATTATTTACAAAAGCAATTCCGTTAGAACAAGAAGCGGACGCACTATTGGATCATAATTATGATGGCATTCAGGAATTGGATAATGCATTGCCTCCCTGGTGGAAATATGGATTTATTATTACCATTGGGTTTGCATTTGTTTATCTGCTTAATTTTCATGTGTTGGGCAACGGTAAAAATCCAACGGAAGAATATGCCGTTGAAATGGAAAATGCAAAAATTGCTAAAGAGCTGTATGATGCCAATAATAAAGACAAAATTGATGAGACGATGGTTCCGATGGCAGATGCCGCCGGTATGAAAATTGGCAAGGATGATTATATAGCCAATTGTATCGCTTGCCATGGTTCAAAAGGAGAGGGTGGCGCAGGTCCAAACCTTACCGATGATTATTGGATTCACAAAGGATCACTCAATGATATTTATCATACACTCAAAGTAGGCTATGCAGATAAGGGAATGCAATCCTGGGCAATTAAATTTAGTCCCAAGGAGATGAGTGAAATTGCTAGTTATGTAAAAATGCTTAAGGGAACCCACCCTGAGGGGGCTAAGGCACCACAGGGAGATTTGTATGACGAAACTGCTCCTACAGATTCTTTATCAGTCATTCAGCAGGATAGTAAAAATGTAGTAAAGTAAGCACATGGCATTGGTACAAGATAAAGGGGGATACGAATCTTTTAGAGATTCAGTTGCTACAATTAGTAAAGAGGGAAAACGAAATTTCCTTCATCCGAAAAAACCGACGGGTAAGTTATATAATTTACGAAGTTGGTTTAGTGTTTTTTATTTAGTGGTTTTTTTTTCTGTTCCATTTATTAAGGTAAATGGGGCGCCACTGATGATGATCAATATTTTGGAACGCAAGTTCATTTTATTTGGGCTCATTTTTTGGCCCCAGGATTTTTTTATTTTCGGAATTGGCATGGTAACATTCATTGTATTTGTTATTTTATTTACGGTGGTGTTTGGTAGAATTTTTTGTGGATGGGCTTGTCCACAAACAATTTTTATGGAGATGGTTTTTAGGAAAATTGAATACTGGATAGATGGGGATGCAGCTCAGCAAAAGCAATTGAATGCAATGTCTTGGAATGGGAAGAAGATAATGAAAAGAGGAATTAAATTTATCCTCTTCTTTTCTTTATCCTTCATTATTGCCAATTTTTTTTTGGCATATCTCATTGGTATGGACGAGTTGATTGCAGATATCACCAGTCCGGCAATACATATGGGCACACTTATTTCATTGCTGGTTTTTACCACCATATTCTTTTTAGTGTATTCGTGGTTTAGGGAGCAAGCCTGCATTGTAGTTTGTCCTTATGGCCGGCTTCAGGGGGTGCTGTTGGATAGAAATTCTATCGTAGTAGCCTATGACCGGTTAAGAGGTGAGCCAAGGGGAAGGCGTGCCAAACAAAAAGAACAACACAATGAGGAGCATGAAAAATGTGTTGGTTGCAATGGAACCAGTGCATGTAAAAGCAAGGAAGCAGAAATAGTGAAAGAAGAAATAACAGGAGACTGTATCGATTGTTATGCTTGTGTGCGTGTTTGTCCAACAGGGATCGATATTCGAAACGGTACTCAGTTGGAATGTATTAATTGCACAGCTTGTATTGACGCTTGTGATGCAATCATGACAAGTATACACAAGCCGGTGGGTCTGGTGAGATATGCTTCCGAAAACAGTATTGTAGAAGGAGTACAATTAAAGTTCAGCCCGCGAATAAAAGCGTATACGGCAGTGTTGGCACTATTAATATCATTGCTAGCTTTTCTGTTGGTTAGTCGCTCGGATTTGGATGCAACCTTAATGCGGACCAATGGGATGACCTATACTTCTTTAGTGGATGGAAGGGTTGAAAACCTGTATAGTTTAAAATTGGCTAATAAAACCCATAAGGATATTTCCATAGGCCTTAAGCTTGAAAATTTGCCTGGAGAAATCAGTATGGTAGGAAGCAGCAATTTGGTGGTACAACAGGAAGCCTATAGTAATGTTCAGTTTTTTGTGAAACTAAATCGAAAAGAGTTGAAGGGCTGGAAAACACCATTGAAAATTGGCTTATATGAAAACAATAAAAGGATAAAAACGATCACGGCAAAATTCATTGGGCCAGAAGTATATGAATAAGCTAATTCAATAAAATGGCAGTATGCTAATTATTATTGTTGTTTGGCAAGTCGAATTGGAATTAAAAAAAATTCAGCATCTAAAAAATTAGAAGTCATGAACTGGGGGTATAAAATAATAGTAGTGTATGCGGTATTTATTTCCGGCATGCTTTTTCTGGCTTTTAAGTCAACCGAACAGAATATTCAATTGGTAACCGAAGATTACTATGCCAAGGAATTGGTGTACCAGCAAAAAATTGATGAGATCAAAAGGACGGCCGCTTTATCTGCGCCATTGGAACTGGCATTTAATAATCAAACCTTAACAATTATTTTCCCCAAAGATTTTTCTTCCAAAAAAATCACAGGGGCCGTAACCCTATATTGCCCCTCTGATGAAAAAATGGATCGCCATCAATCATTTGTTGCAAATGACAAGAAGGTGGTTATGTTGATGCGGGGAACTAAGCAAGGTTTGCATTACGTGAAATTAAGCTGGGTGGTGGAAGGGATTAATTATTATTATGAAAAGAAAATAATGATATAATCATGGCAGCTATATTTTTAACAGCATTGACATTGGGTATGATTGGAAGCTTTCATTGTATTGGAATGTGCGGACCGCTTGCATTTTCATTGCCGATGAAAACGGATAGTGATTGGTCAAAATTTTCGGGCAGTTTTTTATACAATATGGGAAGAATTATTACGTATAGTGTATTAGGAATCGCATTCGGTATTGCAGGAAAAAGTTTTTCATTTTTTGGATTTCAGCAGTGGTTATCCATTGGCATTGGAACAATCATTTTATTATTACTTATTGCTCCAAAAAGTTGGAAGCTATTGGTTGGCAAAAGCAATCGAGTAACTGCCTATAATCAGGCAGTCAGGTCTTTATTGGGTCAGTTGTTTTTAAAAAAAACTTACCCGGCCTTATTTTCGATCGGATTGTTGAATGGCCTTTTGCCCTGCGGGTTAATTTATATGGCCATTGCTGGGGCGATTGCAACAGCTGATCCAGTAAGGAGTGCATTTTTTATGGCATCTTTTGGTTTGGGAACTTTACCGGTAATGTGGAGCGTGTCTTTTTTTGGGAATTATATCGGGATTAGCTTGCGTCAAAAAATTCGAGGTGCTTATCCAGTAATGCTGGCATTGGCGGCCTGTTTACTAATTGTACGGGGACTTGGGCTAGGGATACCCTATGTAAGTCCGACGGTACAATATAAAATAAAAGATGTCCAAAAATGTTATCCTGTAGCTCGAAATAAACAACCATCCATTTAATAAGTCAAAATATTAGCAACTGAATTTAATAAAAATAGCAAGCAATGAGTGGACCGAAAAAGATAGAGCAATTTTTACACGAAAACATAACGTGGAAGCGGCTGCTTGACTTTTTTAATCAAGAAAATAGCTATTTAAAAAACAGGTTGAGTGAAGTGGTGGACAGGGCAACGGATAAAACACTGATTTCTACCGCAGAACATTTTCAAAATGAGTTTATACTCAATGACGAATGCATACAAGATATTGGGAAGGATATTAAATTACAGGAAAAATCCCTTCAATTGACCCTTGCTCAAAAGAAGCTGCCAGACCCAAAGGCCTGTAAAATGCAGGACAAACTCCGCAATGAAATGTTTTATTTGGAAAAAGAGTTCTCCAAATTGAAAAATGAGTTTAATCAGTATTTGCTTTCTATTGTACTGTAGTTACATTTGATATTAGTCGATTGCCTATCAACAAAAGGTATAAAAAAATTATTATATTTTTGTTTCACTTTAGTGAAACTTTATTATATTTGTGACGTGGCCAACAATCAGAAATATAGAAAGATTGTTTTTTTAAAAGCTACTTCCAAGACTTCTTTAACAAGCAATCAAAAAAAGTAAAAGCAAAAACTGTTTGAACTTTTGACTTGGTTGAAGACTTACAGTGAGTTCCAGAAACTTATCTTAAACATATAGAAAATACTGACGGACTCTATGAAATTCGTGTCCAACTAGGTAGTGACATTTTTCGCATTTTCTGTTTTTTTGACCAAGGACAATTAGTTGTTTTAGCAAATGGTTTCCAAAAGAAAACGCAAAAAACCCCGAAACAAGAAATTGAATTAGCACTTACACTAAAAGCGAATTATGAAAACGAAAAATAAGCACTTAACAACGCTTGAAGCGTTTAAAGAAAAAAATTACGGCAAACGCGGGACAAAAAAGCGGGAAGAACTTGAAGCAGGTTATGAAAGTTTTAAAATGGGTGCGTTAATCCACGACACACGTTTGGAAATGGGAATGACTCAAGAACAGCTTGCTGAAAAAGTTGGAACTACTAAGTCTTACATTTCTAAAATTGAGAACAACATAAAGGAAGCTCGTATTTCTACCCTTCAAAAAATTGTTGAACTAGGTTTTGGCGGGCACTTAGAATTATCAATAAAAATCTAATTGCAAATTAAACGCGATAGCTAATTTAACAACGTAGCCAATTTTTTTTCATCTAGTATAACGATTGACCCCTCTTTGATATCAATTAATTTTTCGCTTCTAAAATCACTTAAGGTGCGAATGATTGATTCGGTGGCTGTTCCGGCAATATGAGCAAGATCTTCTCGAGAAATGTGAATTGAAAAATTGCCCGATTCGCCATTGGAATATTTAGATTTCAGCAACACCAATGTTTCGGCTACTCTTTTACGCAATGAGTTATAGGCAATACCTACCAATTGTTTTTCTCTTTCTGTAACGCTGTGCGCCAGCAGTTGAATAAATAGTTGGGCAACATTTTTATTATCGCGTAATAATTTTTCAAAATCTTCTCTTGCCATAATAGCCAGGGTAGTATCTTCAATGGCTTCTGTAGTTTCTTTGTATACAGTACCCTCCAGCACGGCGGTGTATCCAATATAATCACCCTCTCCAAAAAGTGCGACTGTTAACTCTTTTCCGTCTTCATTTGTTTTATAGCTTTTTACCTTTCCTTTTTGTATATAAAATATCCTGACAGGGTGATTGCCTTCACCATAGATTATTTGTTTCTTTTTATAAAAATTGATAGCACTGTTTTCTACGAGGCTATGTAGCGCTATAATATTCTCCGTTTCATCCGGCTTTTGTTTTGCAAATGCGGACTCCAAAATTGCTTGCCACTGCTTAGCTTTATTAATCCTTCTTTCTATGGCGGTCAATAATTCAATATCACTAAATGGCTTGGTGATGTAATCGTCTGCTCCCATTTCCATTCCTTTTCTAAAGTCGCCGCGTTCTGATTTTGCGGTTAGAAAAATAAACGGGATTGTTTTTAAATTTTCATTTTTTTGCAATAAGTGCAATACCCCATATCCATCCAATACCGGCATCATTACATCGCAGATGATTAGATCTGGGGAATTTTCTAACGCCTTCTCTACCCCTATCTTGCCATTGGCAGCAGTATCTACTTTGTAATTGGCTAGTTCAAGAATCTCTGCTGTATTCTCTCGTATCTCATCATTATCTTCAATCAGTAAAACACGTAGCATAAAAAAGTATTTGGTTAATAAAAGAGGATAAAAACTTATTCTGTGTTGGTGGATATTGAATTAAAAGTTAGCGTAAAGGAAGTTCCTTTTTCCAACTTACTCGCAAAGTCAATATTTCCATTCATCAGCTCTACATATTTTTCTACAATATGCAATCCCAGCCCAGTCCCTTGTATGTTAGTGACATTGGCACCTCTAAAAAACCGTTCGAATAAATGCTGTTTGTCTTCTTTGGAAATGCCGATACCGTTGTCTTTAACGGTGATTACGATTTCACCTGCTTTTGATTTACTGGCTACTTCAATTTTGCTATTCTCCGGAGAAAATTTGATTGCATTGGAAAGTAAATTGATCATTACATTTCGGAGCAAGGATGGGTCGAGTGATACCATCGAGTCTCCATCGTGTTGATATATTATTTCTTGTCCTGGCTTGACAATGGAGGTTATTTCGTTGCTGATCGTAGTGATCATATCCTGGATGTCAAATATTGCAAAGTGTGCCACCATGTTTCCATCCTCAATTTTACCAATGGATAAAAAGTCATTTAAGATTTCTGTTAAATTATTGACCGCAGATTTGATTCGATTGATATGTTTATCTCTTTTTTCCTGCTCTTCTCCCGTCACATATTTGGATACCAGCGAGGCAGAAGAAAGAATGGTACTTAAGGGGGTACGAAACTCGTGAGAAGCCATGGAAACAAATCTACTTTTCAGATCACCTAGTTCTTTCTCTTTGCTGAGGGCTTTTAGCAATTCGTTTTTATAAATTTCTAATTCTGACAACGTAGTTTGTAATTGACTCGTTCGCAAGGCTACTTGTTGCTCAAGATCAGTATTGAATTGTTCTATCCGCTGGTTAATAAGGGCCAGTTGTTCTTTTTGATAGATGGTAGCATTTTCAATCTCTTTTCGCTTGGTGATATCACTTATAAAAGCAATTACAAAAGACTCTCCTCCGGCTTGGTAATTATTTAAGCTTACTTCTACTGGAAATTCTTCGCCATTTTTTTTTGCACCAAACAAATCCATCCCCACACCCATTGGCCTTCTTTCCGGCTTAGCGATATATTCATTTCTAACTTCTTCATGGGTAGGATGAAAACGACGAGGTATTAATACCTCCATTTTTTTGCCAACCAAATCATTTGCATGAGCATATCCAAATTGGCTTAGCAAAAAGGTATTTGCAAGAATAATTACTCCCTGTTGATTTACCACCAATATACCCAAGGAAGCATATTCAAATAAGGCTTCAAATTTAATTTTTTCTATGGCTAATTGGAGGTCGGAAGTGGGCATTTACACGAGGGGCTTTGTACAAATGTAAACCTTCTATTGTTTTATAAATGTAAACAATACAAGTTGGTGATATATTGTTGTTAAGTTAATTACATCTATTTGCCCTGAACTCCTAAACGCCCATACAATAAGAAAAGGGTATAATTAAATAAGGATCTACCCTTTTTTGGATTAGGATGAATTAATTTGCACCAAATCATAGCAAGTGCCTTTCAATCTTCAATCACCCTATTCCCCCGCCGGAGATCAGCCTGCAGCCATTCGGCAATTGACCGAAGGAATTGTAGAGGGGGAGCAATACCAAACCCTGTTAGGAGTTACGGGAAGTGGTAAAACCTTTACCATTGCCAATGTGATTCAAAATGTGCAACGGCCCACATTGGTGCTCACGCATAATAAAACCCTTGTAGCACAGCTATACGGGGAGTTTAAACAATTTTTCCCAGACAATGCGGTAGGTTATTTTGTAAGTTACTATGATTATTACCAGCCGGAAGCGTATATGCCTGTCAGTAATACCTACATTGAAAAGGACCTGAGTATTAATGAAGAGTTGGATAAATTGCGCCTTCAGGCAACGGCCCAATTATTGAGCGGCAGAAGGGATATTATTGTAGTGGCGAGTGTAAGTTGTATTTATGGTATGGGAAACCCAACCGAGTTTGAGAATGGGATCGTCCGCATCCAACAGGGTCAGGTTATTTCTCGTCAGGGTTTTTTACATGCGTTGGTAAATAGCTTATATAGCCGTTCGCAGGGAGATTTTACAAGAGGCACTTTTCGGGTAAAGGGGGATACGGTGGACATTAATTTGCCTTACGTGGATTTTGGGTACCGGATTACTTTTTTTGGAGATGAAATTGAAAGTATTGAAACGCTGGAACTTACTACTAGCAAGCGAATTGGCTTGGTAGACAATGCTGCTATCTTTCCGGCTAATTTATATTTAGCCCCCAAAGACATCATGCTGGAAGTAATTAATGAGATACAGGATGAAACGGCCGCACAAGTGGAATATTTTAAAAATAGCGGCAAGTTTATAGAAGCGCAACGGCTCAACGAGCGGGTAAATTATGACCTGGAAATGATCCGTGAACTCGGCTATTGCAATGGCATTGAAAATTATTCTCGATTTTTTGACCGGCGAAAACCAGGGACGCGGCCTTTTTGCCTCTTGGATTATTTCCCCAAAGATTTTATTTGCATTATTGATGAAAGCCATCAAACGATTCCCCAGGTAAGTGGTATGTATGGCGGGGATAGAAGCCGTAAACTTATATTGGTGGATTATGGCTTTCGTTTACCCAGTGCATTGGATAATCGACCGCTCAATTTTCATGAGTTTGAGAATATGGTTAACCAGACAATTTTTGTGAGTGCCACTCCCGGAGATTTTGAACTCGAAAAAACCGGTGGTGTAGTGGTAGAACAGGTTGTGCGGCCTACCGGATTACTAGACCCGCCGATTGAAGTCCGCCCCTCCTTTAATCAAATCGATGATTTGTTGGATGAGATTGATAAAAGAATAATTAAAGGGGACCGGGTGCTGGTAACTACACTAACCAAGCGAATGGCCGAGGAGATGGATAAATACCTGCAGCGAATCAATGTAAAAAGCAAGTATATACATAGTGACGTGGATACGCTAGAGCGAATAGAAATATTGAGGGAACTGCGTTTGGGCATTATCGATGTACTGGTAGGGGTGAACTTGTTAAGAGAAGGATTAGACTTACCCGAAGTGTCGCTGGTAGCTATATTAGATGCCGATAAAGAGGGCTTTTTACGTAATGAAAGAAGCCTAACCCAAACGGCGGGCAGGGCAGCCCGAAATGTGGATGGGCTGGTAATATTTTACGCAGATAAGATGACCGGCAGTATGCAAAAAACCATTGATGAAACGGGTCGTAGAAGGGAAAAACAAATTTCATATAATATCGAACATGGCATTACACCTACTACCATTGTTAAAAGCAAGGAACAGATTTTCGCACAGGGGTCAGTGTTAGATGTAAAAGGATATGACCCATCCAATCCCTATTCCATCGCAGCAGATCAGGATATTGTAACCGTTGCGGCCGAGGACCAAGCAGTATATTCAACCATTCCGCAGCTAGAAAAAGGCATTGCAAAAATCAAAAGGGAAATGGAAAAAGCTGCCAAGGATATGGACTTCATGGAGGCGGCAAGACTGCGGGACGAAATGTTTAGGATGTTGAAAGAGTTGGATGAAATGAAAGGCACTTAATTTCTATTTCTGCCGGTTTCATCTGGGTATAAATTTTGAACCACATCGCTTTGCCAGAATTTTTTACTGTCAACATCCAATATTGAAAGCCGTCCATTGAAAGCGGCGCCAGTATCGATGTTCCAAACGTTTACCGCATTCATAGGTTCAAAGTTGTCATAGTACAATGTAGGGGTATGGCCAATATAAATTTCACTGAATAATTTTAATCTTTTTGGGTAAAGCACAGACTCCTTTTTGATTCTTTTATCCATGCATAATGCCATCTCCCAAAGGGTTCGGTCCCAACTATAGTTGCTACTGTAGTGTTCCTTGTAAGGCCCATGTAGGGAAGAAAAACCGGCATGAATAAAAAGGCGATTGTCTTCATCGATGAAATAATTTTCCATCTGTTGAAAAAAGGATAAGTGAAGTAATTTTTCTGCCTCAGACCTGGGTTGGTAGCTATTAAAGGTTGCCCTTCCCCCATTAAATAACCAGGTTTCATCCTCAATGTTTTTTTCAAGCCACTGCTGGCACCAGAGGTCGTGATTGCCTTTTATGAATACACATTTCATCTTTTTTTCCAGCTCAATCAGGTATTGAATTACTTCAAATGATTGGCTCCATCCATCTACAAAATCACCCAAAAAAATCAACTGGTCTGTTTCATGCACTGCGGCTCTTTCAATAATTTGCTGCAAAGCCTTGGAGGCACCATGTATATCGCCAATCACCAGTGTTCTGTTCATAAAGGGATCATTTTTAAGATAGTAGCTATAAAATAGCAAATTTAGGTCAAAATCTTTCGTTTTTGGTTAGTTGGCAGCTATCTGCAGGGTATTTGGGAGTAACAGTTACCATGCAGAATTATTGGGTACTAGCAGGGGAAACCCTTTATTGGAAAGGCATTGAGTAAATGTCCGTTGCCAATAAAATTGTCAAAATGAAATATTTTATCATTTTAAATTGTTAACTTACCTCTCTATTATCTAATAAAATTAAAGACGTTTGTATGATAACAGTAGCACTTTACAATTTAAAAGGCGGCGTTGGTAAAACGGCGAGTTGTGTAAATTTTGCTTATTTAGCAGCAAAAGATGGTTTTAAAACCTTGCTTTGGGATATTGACCCCCAAGGCTCTACTACCTTTTATTATAAGGTAAAACCCAAGGATGCATCAGGAATAAAAAAGTTAATCAGTAAGGATGCCAAGTTGGAAAATGCTATCATGGCCACCAATTATGAAAACCTTGAGATTATACCTGCCGATGCTTCTGCTAAGAGTTTTGATATTATGGTAGAAGAAATGAAGGGAAATAAAACCAGGCTAAAAAGCATTTTGAAACAGTTGGAAGATGAATATGATTTTGTTTTTATTGACTGTCCCCCGGGATTTAGTGCATTGAGCGAAAATATTTTTAGTGCAGCTGATGTGGTGCTAATGCCGATTATACCTACTACTTTATCGGTACGAACGTATAATATGGTAAAAGATTATTTCAAAGAAAGGGATTTGGATAGCAGCAAGTTAATGTGCTTTTTCACTATGACGGATCTTAGAAAAAATATGCACAATGAAATAATGGAGTTGTTGTATAAAGACAGAAAGTTTTTCCAGAATTATATTCCTTATTTATCCGATGTCGAAAAAATGGGTATTCATCGTCAGCCGATCGAAGAGTTTGCTAGGAGCAGTTTTGCAGCCAAAGCCTATCATGAGTTGTGGACTGAAATTAAAGAAGGGGTGGTGGAGTAAAGCTACCATTGGACCGAATGGTGAATGGGCAATTGTGAATGGTGAATGGGCAATTGTGAATGGTCAATGGTGAATTGTGAATTCTCGCCGTTGTTGGTCTTATTGACCAACAACCGAAGCCTGCAGTAAGCTAACTCGTTGCTAAAATTATACTATTTCAACGCTTCGAATGTTGGTCAAAAAACCAACATGGGCTTAAATTGTGAATGGTGAAAGTTTGGCCATCTTGCTGTTGCTAAACTATTATGCTAATTCATCCCGCACACTTTCAGTTATCAGTTATCCATTTCACTTTTAAATTCATATCCTTCGCCTCCACAGCCGGCGGGCTGCGTAACTGCAATACCGCTGCTTTTGCTCCTTTTTAAAAATTTGCTGCGCCATTTTTAAAATTCCGCCGCCGGCGGAACCGAACCAAAAGAGGCGGCTTATGCAGCTACTGGTTTAAATTCGAGTATCGATTGGAGATTATTTTGCTGCCGTTGTTGGTCTTATTGACCAACAACCGAAGTTGTCGGCATGCTTACCGGTTGCTATAATTATACTATTTCAACGCTTCGCATGTTGGTCAAAAAACCAACATGGGCTTAAATTGTGAATGGTGAAAGTTCGACCATCTTGCTGTTACTAATCTATTATGCTAATTTATCCAGCACCATTTCAGTTATCAGTTATCAGTTATCAGTTATCAATAATCCATTGACCCAGTGCATTTATTCCCCTTGCTAAATTAATTTACGGCGCTACGGTAATGGAGCAGCTACTGATTCCCGGGGTGTAGCTAAATGTACCTGCTGCTAGCGGGGTGCCTAAGCCATTTAACTGAACTGTTTTTACTCCTGGACTAGTAAATGTGCCGGATACTGAAAATGAAATCCCATTGATTTTTTCTGTTGAAATAGTATAGGTTCCAATAGCTGTTATGGTAACACTTACTGTCGCAAAGTTGGTTGCCGTTAAAATTTTTCCCGCTGCGTAAGATCCAGATATGGAAAAACTACTACAGTTTTCCAAGGACTCATTTAGGATATAAACGGCGGTGCCACCAATAGTAACTGGAAAATCACAGCCATTTACTCCTGGGCTAATGTCAAAGGTTCCTCCAGCAATGGGCACCCCAGAGCCAGTCAGCATAATTGTTTGTACTCCAGGAGTTGTAAAGCTTCCGGATCCGGAAAAGTAAATTCCATTGACAGTATTGGTAGTGATGGAATAGCTGCCAATAATACTAACGTTTACGGATAGGGTTACTTTATCGTTCAGGCCCAGCGTATTTCCTGCCTGATAATTTCCAGTTACAATGGCACCAGTACAAGCGTTGGGGGATCCTGAATAGGTAAATATTGCTGAACCGCCAGTGGCATTTCCTTCAAGGCTATACTCTTTGTTGCATGAAAATAATAAAGGCAGTAAAAAGACAAATAAAAGGGAGGAATAAAATTTTAAAGCCATGAGCGAGACTTACTATCCATTGATGTAGTAAAGTGTAACAAAACTATCCTTTATTTATCAATATGTAGCATAGTTGATAAATTTCTTTTATGTTACCAATTGGTTGGGTGCAAAGCAATGTAGGGGGTATTGGCAGATTAAGCCTTATCTAGTTTTCAGCCATTCAGCATTTCATCATTTTACATTAAAGACTTACTTTTACCGAATGCAAAAAAAATTATTTCTCCTCGATGCATTTGCCCTTGTTTTTAGGGCATATTATGCGCTGATTCGCAATCCCCGCATCACCAGTAAGGGTAGAAATACCAATGCCCAATTTGGGTTTACCAATACTTTAATTGATTTGATCAATAATCAGAAGCCTACGCATATGGCAGTCTGTTTTGATACCCATGCACTTACTGAAAGGCATACCGATTTTGCAGATTATAAGGCCAATCGGCAAGAAACACCTGAAGATATTCTTTCTGCCGTACCCGACATAAAAAGAATCATTGAAGCGCTCAATATTCCGGTGGTGGCTATTGATGGCTATGAGGCGGATGATGTAATTGGCGCATTGGCAAAGCAGGCTGAGAAAGCGGGCTATGAAGTATTTATGGTTACCCCCGATAAGGATTACGGCCAATTGGTGTCTGAAAATATTAAAATCTACAAACCACCTTATCAGGGAGGTAGTATTGAAATTTTAGGCCCTGAAGAAATTTGTGCCAAATGGGGAATTAATAATGTAAGTCAGGTGATCGACATGTTGGGCTTGATGGGAGATGCAGTGGATAATATTCCAGGAATAAAAGGGATTGGCGAAAAGACTGCTGCCAAATTATTACAGGAATATGGCACATTAGAAAACATCCTCGATCATGCAGAGGAAATAAAAGGATCTGTTGGCGAAAAAGTAAGAGCAGGAAAAAAGATGGCCATTCTTAGTAAAAAATTAGCGACCATTATCATCAACGTGCCAACAGAATTTCATGAAGAAAATTTTAGGATAAAAGAGATGAACCGCGAGGCGCTGAAAGAAGTGTTTACCGAGTTGGAATTTAAAGCAATGGCTAAAAGAATTCTGGGCGAAGAAATCGTGTTGGATTTAGGACCCGACAGTTCAGCTGCTGTTAAAAATAATCCGATTGCAGTCAATGGCCAACTCGATTTATTTGGGAATGCAGTTGAGCAGCCGGCGATGAAAGTATACAATGAGCCCGATGCAGAAATTGGCGCAGGCAATGATTTGGTAGCGGATAAAAATATTAATAACACGCCCCATCATTACCAATTGATGAACACGGATGAGTCAATTGAAGCATTAAAGAAAATGCTGGTATCGGCACCTGAAATCTGTTTTGATACAGAAACAACCGGACTAGATGCCAACAATGCAGAATTGGTGGGCCTGAGTTTTTCCATCCTGCCCGGCGAAGGATATTATGTTCCTTGTTCCGACAATCGGGAAGAATGCATCGGGCTGCTGAAAAGCTTTGAGTCAATATTCAATGATGCATCCAAAACATGGATTGGGCAGAATATTAAATATGATTTGTTGATGCTGAAGTGGTATGGTTTTACATTGACGGGAAATATTTTTGACACCATGCTAGCGCACTATGTATTGGAGCCCGAAGGGAAAAGAAGCATGGATGCCCTTAGTGCGAAATACCTCGGCTACATGCCAGTTTCCATAACTGAGCTTATCGGAAAAAAAGGAAAGGGTCAGGGTAATATGAGAGAGGTGGAGCTGGATGTAATCAAGGAATATGCCGCAGAAGATGCGGATATCACCCTTCAATTAAAAAATGTTTTTCTTCCTCAATTGGCGGCTAAATCAGTAGAAAAAATTTTCTACGAAGTGGAGAATCCTTTGGTAAAAGTATTAACCGATATGGAGTTTGAAGGGATTCGAATTGATGAATCTTTTTTAAATGTGTATAGTAAACAATTAGAGGTAGAAGCAAAAATAAGTGAAGAGAGTGTGTATGAGCAGGCGGGCGTTCGATTCAATTTGGCAAGTCCCAAACAATTGGGTGAAGTGTTGTTTGAAAAATTAAAGCTAGACCCCAAGGCAAAAAAAACCAAGACGGGACAATATGCAACCGGCGAAGAGGTGTTGGCAAAATTGGCTCACCAGAATAAAATTTGTGATGATATTTTAACTTTCCGGGAGCTTACCAAGTTAAAGAATACATATATTGACGCCTTGCCTTTATTGATTAATAAAAAAACAGGCAGGGTGCACACGAGCTATGCACAGGCGGTGGCGGTAACAGGAAGACTAAGCAGCACCAATCCAAACTTGCAGAACATACCGGTACGGACGGAAAGGGGGCGGGAGATAAGAAAAGCATTTATACCCAGAGATGAAAACCATGTATTGATATCAGCCGATTATTCGCAGATTGAATTAAGAATTGTGGCCGCCATCAGCGGGGACGTAAATATGTGTGAGGCTTTCAAGACGGGTAAAGACATTCATACTGCTACGGCAGCAAAAGTTTTTAATGTAGAAGAGTCTGAAGTAACCAAGGAAATGCGCTACCGTGCTAAGAGCGTGAACTTTGGAATTATTTATGGGCAGGGTGCATTTGGATTGGCAGAAAACCTGGGCATACCAAGGGCGGAGGCAAAAGAGATCATTGATAATTATAAAAAGCAATTTCCCAATATTCAAAAGTACATGGATGACACCATTCATTTTGCCAAAGAAACGGGGTATGTAGAAACCTTGATGGGGCGAAAGCGTTGGTTAAGGGATATTAATTCTGCCAATTTTACTGTGCGTGGTTTTGCGGAGCGAAATGCGATTAACTCTCCGATCCAGGGTTCCGCTGCGGATATGATTAAACTGGCAATGATTAAAATTCATGCGGAATTCAAGCGACAAAATTTTAGATCCAAAATGTTGTTGCAGGTGCATGATGAATTGGTTTTTGATGCGCACAAGGAGGAGGTAGAAATTATAAAACCAGTGATATTACATTGCATGCAAACCGCCTTGGCATTGCCCAATGGTGTACCTACGGATGCAGAAATTGGAGCAGGCGATAATTGGTTGGTAGCGCATTAATTTCTTCCGATGCGTTCGCCCTTCCGATGCTTCAGCCCTTCCGATGCGTCACTCCTTCCGGTGAGTCACCGCGATCGGTGACTCACCGGAAGGAGTGACGAATCGGGGGTTTAGAGGTTTATAGTTTAGATGTTTAGGAGTTTAGGTGTTTAGACCTATTATCATTTATCCATTATCATTTATCCATTATTCAACTATCCATATTAAGTCTTTCAAGGATAATCAATGTGATAAAAAAGCTAGTTGAAATAAGGCTACAATGAATTTATAAGAGCCGTTAAATGAGCGATTGATTTGGGACGAAATTTAATTTTGCCGGTATTGTCCAACAAAAAAATGCTGGGCGATGCAAAGACATAATAATCCTTGGCGGCGGGCGTATCCCATTTTTTGTAATCGCAACTGCTAATAAAAGGCAGTACGCTGGTAAAATCCTGGAAGGCTTTTTTATCGGTGTCCAATGAAATAAAAACCACTTCTATCCCTTTGGATTTCAATTTGCCATAGAGGGGAAGCAATTGTGCTATTTCCTCTGTACAACTGGGGCACCAACTCGCTCCAAAAATAACCAACTTGTAATTAGATACAATTGCTGATAAACGAGATGGACTTATGATAGGGGATCCATTTTGATAAACATCTCCAGCAAAAAGAATATCCGGCGCAGGGTTGCCTATTTTCATGGCTCGGTACGACTCCATTTGTTTTGCTAAATCAATATTTAGGGTGCAACTATTTTGGGTTAAGGCTTTAACGGCTAAATATTCAGAGGGTTGAAACAAACTATGTTTTTCAAAATAATCAAATAGGTATTTTGAAATTTCATTGAATAGCTTTTCATTTGTACCGATGCGCTTCAACAAAAAATCTGTGGATACATTCATGTCTTTGAAAATAGTATCCAGCGGCAGCCCTCTATTTTCCAGCAACCAATATTGACTTTCAATGGCATCTCGTAACAATCCACTTTTATACAATCGCGGATCTGCATAATCTATTTTTCTAAATGCAGATATGGTAGCAGGAATTTCGGCAGTTTTATATTGTGCTATCGACGATACGGAACTAATTAATTTACGAAGTGGCAAATACCATTTTACATAAGCGGTAGCAGGTAAACCGGAAAGAAAATCAAGGTCCTGTTTTTTTATTCTTTGCACCTCAGTTGCGATGGATAGTTGGGTTGTTTTTTGACTGGAAAAAACAGCATCGCCCTGGTATATTTTTTGCAGATAATCCCATGCACTCAATGCTTGTTCACGCTTGGCATGTTCTTTAGCATAGTTTACAAATAATTTATTTTCATTTCCTTTTATTGTGATAACAGTTTCGGTTGCAGTCAGCGTTTCGCCTTTTAGCTCAATCTGCTCTTTGGCCAGCACTACAAAATAGGGTTTGTTGTCAGCAGCAGCGATGTAACCCATCCCCAAATCGGCATCGGAAAATGTTAATGAAAAAGTACCCTGTTCATTTATTTGGGTGCTATCAATATTGTAAATGCCCAGCCCATTGAATCCAACCAAGCGGATCGTTTGCCCCTTGAGCAGGGATAAATTACCGGAGAGCGTATTTTGTGCGAAGGAATTGAAAGCAACCAAGGTGCCGACTAAAAAGAGGTATATATGCTTCATTGCCTTCAAAATTAGGGTAAATTTTGCGATTGGGTTTAGGGGGTATTATTATTGTTGGTTTTTTTTAATGCGAGTTTAGGGGTTTAGGGGGTATTATTATTGTTGGTTCTTTTTAATGCGAGTTTAGAGGTTTAGGGGGATATTATTATTGCTGGTTCTTTTTAATGCGAGTTTAGAAGTTTAGGGGTTGGACCTAGCACAGGCGCCGGACTCCGTCCTGTGCCCATTTGTTATTCATCTTCCGAACTAAAAATCTCCTTTAGGTGTCAAACTTCTTGCTGTGCCTGCAAGAAGTTAATGCAGTAAATCATTTCACACAGAAATAATGGCTTTACAAAAAGAAGTGCGACCAATATTACTAATCGAAGGGAATACTAATTATTGCAGTAGTAACAAATAGACACAGGATGTATTCCTGCGCCTGAGGGGTTTAGGGGGATATTATTATTGCTGGTTCTTTTTAATTCGAGTTTAGAGGTTTAGAAGTTTAGGGGTTGGACCTAGCACAGGCGCCGGACTCCGTCCTGTGCCCATTTGTTATTCATCTTCCGAACTAAAAATCTCCTTTAGGTGTCAAACTTCTTGCTGTGCCTGCAAGAAGTTAATGCAGTAAATCATTTCACAGAGAAATAATGGCTTTACAAAAAGAAGTGCGACCAATATTACTAATCGAAGGGAATACTAATTATTGCAGTAGTAACAAATACAGGATGGATTCCTGCGCCTGTGGGGTGTTTAGGGTTTAGATGTTTAGAAGTTTAGTGGTTTAGAGGTTTAGGTTTTAGATGTTTAGAAGTTTAGGAATTTAGACCTGTTATCAATTATCCATTATCATCCATTCATTTAAGAACTTTCAGTTTTCAGTTAACTAATTATCAGTTACCCATCTCTATCCATTATTGATTTATCCATTATCATCTATTCATTTAAGAACTTTCAGTTTTCAGTTAACTAATTATCAGTTACCCATCTCTATCCATTATCAACTATCATTTAAGAACTTTCAGTTTTCAGTTAACCAGTTATCAGTTAAAAATTGTCAAATAGTTAAAAAGCCTTTGTTGGTCTTAAATTGTGAATTGTGAAAGTTCGGTCATCTTGCTGCTTCTAAACTATTATGCTAATTCAACCAGCACACTATCAGTTATCAGTTTTCAATTATCCATTTCCCATCTAAAACGCCCTAATTGCTCGAACATAATTTATGCCGTCTTTACCACCATACGGGTTCTGATAGCCACCATTTAAATTTTGATTCCATGTGCTGGTATTCGTAAATTCTGAAGAACTCCAATAGTATCCAAGCTGAAAACCTCCAATTGCAAGTTTATTTAAGTATACTTTATTCAACTCATCTTTACTTGGCAGATGCCAGTCGTTATAACCCCCTCCGTTGTAAGCTCTCGCTAATCCTGCTGCATAACTTGTAGATATTGCACCTTGACTTGTGATAATTGTATTGGTATTAGCTAAGCCAGTTCCTATTGCAGTTCCTGTTGCTGCAGTAGTGGTATAAGACCCATTATTCCATCTAATTCCACTGCCACTACTTTGATCTGAGGTTGCAGCAATTAAACCATGTGGGATTGTTGCATCATATCCGGGATCGCCTGGCTGTAAAACATAGGCAACTTTACCTCCTTGATATGCTTCTCCAATAGTAGGCGTATATACTCCTGCTGCTGTAGTACCTGATAAATTTGTCCAAGTAGCATTTTCACTATAGACTTGTAATTCCCCCACTGCTCCACAATTATTACACCACACTACTAAACCAGATGCTGGTGTAGTAATATTATTTCTTTGAGACCTAGTCATTCTCGGTGGTAAAAACCCTTGAGTGGTAGAACTTGCTTCTAATATGGCAGAAGAGCTAGCAGCAGAAGATGCCCCTACTATCACTTTTCCACTAAATGAAGATGTCCCCAAACCTGCCGAAATAGAACCACTTGTCTTTACATTCGTTATAGCGGTATTTCCTAATTGAATGGTATTAGAACCATTTCCACTGGCATTGTACCCAATTACTATTTGATTGGTTTGATTAATGTTATTTGGCTTTGCCCAAGCTCCAATTAAAATTGAATTGTCCATTTTAGAATTCATGTGAGGTCCATTTGCGGGCTCACCGAAATCTACTGTAGAAAGTCCGTCGGTAAAATACCTGCCGGCAAAACCACCTAAAACGGTATTATAGCTACCTGTTCCATTTGCATCAATTGCTCCAGCTCCGATGGCAACGTTTACTGATCCCTCCGTATTACCTGCTAATGCTTGTGCCCCTGCTGCTACATTGTAACCTCCAATAGTATTACTGTATAAAGCAGTATAACCAAATGCAGCATTACCACCACCACCAATATTCTGTCTCATTGCTTGATTTCCAGATGCTGTATTACCATTCGCTAGGTTTAAATACAAAGCCTCATATCCTACTGCTGTATTTTCATGTCCTGCAATATTTGATACTAATGATTTTGAGCCTACTGCTACATTGTTATATCCATTAATATTTGCTACTGCACTTAAGTTTCCAATAGCCGTATTGTCATATCCTTTAGTCAATTGTAATGCTTGACTACCAACGGCAGTGTTTCTTGCACCAGTTTGATTTTCTAAAAGGGCGTATGATCCAAAAGCCGTATTTGCCTCGCCCGTTGTATTGTTTTTTAAAGCAAAATAACCAACTGCTGAATTGACTACTCCTGTTGTATTGAGCCCTAAGGAAGCATTGCCTAAGGCAGTATTTTCAGCAATGTTACCAGCGCCCTTTCCTACCTTCAATCCATTCACAGTTAAATCAAAGGCTCCCAAATCCACTACTCCAGTAGCTCCTGAATAGGGTACACCAGCACCTACTGCCCAACTAGCCGTTCCAGATCCATCTGTTTTTAAATAATACCCATTGGTGCCTGCAGTATTTGGGTACGTGATCATACCTGCAGTTAAAGTCCCACTGGTTTTAACATTGGTAATACCTGAATTGCCTAATTGAATAGTATTAGAACCATTTCCAATGGCATTATACCCAATTACTATTTGATTGGTTTGATTAATGTTATTTGGCTTTGACCAAGCTCCAATTAAAATTGAATTATCCATTTTAGAATTCATGTGAGGTCCATTTGCGGGCTCACCGAAATCTACTGTAGAAAGTCCATCGGCAAAATACCTGCCGGCAAAACCCCCTAAAACGGTATTATAGCTGCCTGTTACATTTGCATCAAGCGCTCCAGCTCCAATGGCAACGTTTCTTTCACCCGATGTAGCACCTCCTAAAGCTTGTGCACCTACTGCTACATTATAACTTGCAGTAGTATTACTATACAAAGCGGTATATCCCAATGCAGTATTTCTACCTCCACCAATATTCTGTCTCATTGATTGATATCCAGAAGCAGTATTACCATTCGCTTGGTTGAAACGCAAAGCCTCATATCCTACGGATGTATTATCTCTCCCTGCTGTATTGGATAATAATGAATTTGAGCCTACTGCTGTATTGTAACTTCCACTCGTATTTGCAACTGCAGTTAAGTTTCCAATAGCCGTATTGTCATAAGCACTATTGGTCAATTGTAAAGCTTGACTACCAACTGCAGTGTTTCTTGCACCAGTTTGATTTTCTAAAAGGGCGTATGCTCCAAAAGCCGTATTTGCTGCACCCGTTGTATTGCTTTTCAAAGACTCAAACCCAACTGCTGAATTGACTGTTCCTGTTGTATTGAGCCCTAAGGAAGCATTGCCTAAGGCGGTATTTTGAGAATTGGTTCCAGCACCCTTTCCTACCTTCAACCCATTAACAGTTAAATCAAAGGCTCCCAAATTCACTACTCCAGTAGCTCCTGTATAAGGCACTCCCGAACTAGCCCATGACAAAGTTCCACTACCATCGGTGGTTAATATTTGGTTAACGGATCCCCTATTGGAAGGAAAGGTATTGGAACCTGCAATTAAGGTAGGAATAGTAACCGTACCTGTAAAACTGGGAGAAGCCAGATTTGCCTTCAAATTTAATGCATTTTGATTGGCGATAATCATATCCGCCTGGGCTGTGGTGATTCCCACCTTAGCCGAATTCACTACAATCGCACTCGCTTGGGCTGGACTAATACCTACTTTAGCAGTATTGGCGACAATGGCATCTGCCTGGGCTGTGGTGATTCCCACCTTAGCCGAATTTACTACAATCGCAGTCGCTTGGGCTGGTGTAATGCCCACTTTAGCAGTATTGGCGATAATGGCATTGGCCTGCTCTACAGAAATTCCATTAAAAGCATAGGGCACACTCAACAATTGCTCAGTACCCATATCAAGAAAATGATTATCGGCTTTTGGGTCAACCTCTACCTGTAGAAATTTAAGGCCCACTTGCCAGTTAACTCCAGCAATCGTTCCGACGCTGCTAATTGCACCCGCACTTCCTAACTGTACCGCAAACAAACCTCCAAGGTTGGTTTGTACGGTCCTGGTTTCGGTATATACAACTGGACCAGCAAATGAATTATTCCGGATGGAAACACGCAATGTCATGGTCTGGTTAGGCAAAGGATTACCCACCGCATTCCGGGCCACCCCCTGGTAGTTGAGCAAATTAGGCGCCTGTGCAAAACCGGCAAATCCGATGGCAAGCAGGGTGATTAACAGAAGCACCTTGTTGATGCGAGGGGATATTGGAGGCATTGTTTGTAGGGTTTAGGAGTTTAGGGTTTAGGGGTTTGGGTGTTTAGTGGTTTAGATGTTTAGAGTTTAGTTGTTTAGGGGTTTAGTCGAACTATTATCAACTATCCATTATCATTTATCCATTATTCAACTATCCATTATCATTTATCCATTATTCAACTATTCATTATTCACCTATTGACGAAGGAACTTTCAGTTTTCAGTTAACCAGTTATCAGTTAATCTTCAGTATCTTAGAGTACCAATTATTTAGCAGTATTCAATTTTTGGAAAGGTACAATAAAATAACTGGGCAGCAATTTACTGCTGTTTATAGGGGATTTTGAGGAGATGACATCTCCCCAAAAAAGATGTCATCTCCATTAATCAATCAAATTACCAAACCTTCGGGTTGGCTAAAGCTGGGCTTAGCGTTAATAATCCTTAATGCAACGCACAGAAAATCCCCAAGAACGGATAAAAGGATTAGAGGTGCCTTTATTACTACCAAAATATACACGATAAGCACTAGTTCCACTAATTGTACTTGTCCAAAAACTAGCCCATACACCTTCTACCACAATTGCACCAAGACCATCATTAGATCGACGATCTCCAGCCAACGTTACTTTTAAAGGTGAACTAAAAGCTTCATTTATGCCTGACCAAGAAGCACTTTCAATAATCCATTCTTGGTTGGTTGGTATTCTAAATCCAGAAGGGCAAGGGTTATTATTGGTGCCATTAACACCTTGCCACAAGTTGTCATTATTTGTAGTTCTCCAATCGCCACCATTAAGAATAAATAAACCATCTCCTGGTTTGTCAAGTGAAGATTGTGTAGAAGTAGTTAAAGAACCCCTTAACTGATGTCCATCAGCTCCACGGCCCCATTGATATAAATCACCATAGGCTTGTACATCATTTGAACTAGTTGCTACCCTAGATGCACCTAGGTTACGATCCATCCAAGTTAAACCTGTTGCTGATGTAACTTCAGGAGTTATAACTACTGAAGTTGCAAATGTTATTTCATTCCCATAACTTGTTCCACTACTATTTGTTGCATATGCTTTAACATAATAAGTAGTTGAAGATGTTAATCCAGTTAAATTAGAAGAAAAACTACCCGTACCAGTTCCATTCGTTGTTTTGGTAGATAATGCTATTGTTGGATTAGTAGATGTATTCCAAACAACTCCTCTTGCTGTTATTGCTCCTCCTCCATCACTTGTAATATCACCTCCACTTGTAGCAGATGTTGATGAAATACTTGTTGCAGCTGAAGTTGATGCAACTATTGGTAATGCTGTTAAAGCAGTTCCACCTATCATATTCACCCATGCTGTGCCATTAAAAAATTGTGGTTCTCCACCATTACCTCCACAATTTGTGCAATAAATCATTAATCCCGTTGCACGTGAAACGATTGCTTCTTTTTGTGCATAGGTCATACGTGGAGGCAGAAATCCTCTACTCGTAGAACTCACCTCTAATTGTGCAGATGCACTTGGACTATTTGTACCAACACCCAAAACATTAGCAGTAACAGTGCTTGAAAATGTTTTTGCACCAGTGAAAGTTTGTACTCCTGTAGTTACAATACCGCCATTGGTGTCATCAGCAGGGGTAAGTGTAATAGTAGTACCGCTAATGGTTGCACCTTTTACATTGGATGAGCCACTGACTGATCCAACTGTAGTTACTCCACCACCACCTCCTCCTGAGACAGTTGTCCAAGAAGCTGCTCCATTGGTATTCGCTGTTAATACTTGACCATTTGATCCATTTGTATTAGGATAAGTAAGAACTCCTGCTGTAATTGTACCGCTGGTCTTTACATCAGTTACACTACCATTTCCTAATTGAATAGTATTATCAGCAGCTACAATAGCCCCATTTCCTATTGCTGTAGCATTGGTTAAGGCTCCTGAAGCAACATCGGCTGCATGTCCAATTGCGGTATTGCCTAAGCCAGTCGTGTTATTATACAGTGCAGATGCACCCTGTGCCGTATTATTATAACCAATCGTGTTTTTTGCAAGTGCATTGGCTCCAGTTGCGGTATTGTTCATACCCGTTGTATTTAACTGGAGTGAGCCACCGCCAGTTGCAGTATTAAAGAATCCTTCTTTGTTACTGCCAAGAGCACTTGTGCCAATTGCTGTATTCATATATCCAATTGTGTTACTTCCAAGTGTGGCTCTACCGATTGCTGTATTGAAGTCGCCGGTTGTGTTAGAGTATAGTGCATCGTGCCCAATTGCAGAATTTGTAGTAACAGAACCTGCCCCTTTACCAACAGTCAAGTCATTCACCTTTAAATCGTAAGCGCCTAAATTAACTGCAGCATTTGCTCCTGTATAGGGTATACCACCAGTAGCAGCCCATGTTGGAATTCCGTTTGCGTTTGCAGTTAAAACTTGACCTGCAGTTCCATCGGTTTTCGGATAAGTAACCACACCTGCTGTTATTGTACCGCTGGTCTTAACATCAGTTACATAAACATTTCCCAATTGAAAAGTATTATCAGCAGAAACAATAGCTCCATTTCCTATTGCTGTAGCATTGGTTAAGGCTCCTGAAGCAACATCGGCTCCGTGTCCAATAAAAGTATTGTTATCACCAGTTGTATTGGTATAACCTGCATTAATACCATTTGCAGTATTGAATGAGCCAGTCTTGTTAGCGAAAAGCGCTTGCAAACCATTTGCAGTATTGAATGAGCCTTCCTTATTAAAGTAAAGTGCATATAAGCCATTTGCAGTATTGTATGAGCCAGTAGTGTTAGCTTTAAGTGCATCTTTACCATTTGCAGTATTGGATGAGCCTTCCGTGTTAGCGAAAAGTGCTTGCACACCATTTGCAGTATTGTATTCGCCAGTCGTGTTATTGAAAAGTGAATATCCTCCATTTGCGGTATTGTAGTTACCAGTCGTGTTATAGTAAAGTGAATATTCTCCATTTGCATTATTGGACCTACCAGTAGAGTTAGTTTTAAGTGCATCTTTACCAATTGCGGTATTAGTATTATTGTTTCCTGCACCCGTACCTACTGATAAGCCATTGACTATCAAATCAGCATTAAATGTTTTTGCACCTGCAAATATTTGATCACCGGTTGTTACAATTCCACCATTGGTAGCATCCGCTGGTGCTAAACTCAATACACCAGATGTGATACTTGCACCATTGGCAGTAGATGTTCCGCTAATGGCTGCAACATCGGCCACTGATCCTGTTAAACCTTGAATACCTTGTATTCCTTGGGCTCCAGCAGCACCTGGCAATCCTTGTATTCCCTGCGCTCCTATTGCTCCATCTAGTCCAGGTATACCTTGTGGGCCTGGTGCACCAGAAGCTCCATCTGCACCTGCCAATCCCTGTACTCCTTTTGCTCCTGTTGGCCCGGTTAAAGCGGCAGCTTTTACAAATTCGGTGGTGGCAATTTGTGTGGTATTGGTACCCGGAGCGGCAGTGGGTGCTGTGGGCACACCTGTTAAAGCGGGCGATGCTGCAAGACTGGTTAGGTTTCCATTACTGGTTACCGCACCGGTTAAATTAGCATTGGTAGTAACGGTTAAAGCATTGGCTGCAGTAACTGCATTGAATGCATAGGGCACACTCACCAATTGCACCGTGCCTAGGTTCAAATAATTATTGTTAGAGGCAGGGTCTATCTCGACCTGCAAATATTTATCTCCCGAAAGCCAACTTACACCCCCGATGGTACCTGTAGCACTGGTAGTACCGGCACTACCCACCTGTACAGAAAACAAGCCACCCAGATTGGTTTTAATAACGCGGGTTTCTGAATACACCACCGCACCAGCAGCCGAAAGATTATGAACCGACAAACGAAGATTCATCGTCTGGTTAGGCAATGGATTACCCACTGCATTTCGAGCTACCCCCTGGTAGTTCAATAAATTAGGCGCCTGGGCATAGGCGGAAAAGCTAATAGCAAAAAGCGTTAAAATTATAACTGCTTTGGTTTTTAAATGCGATATTAAATGCATGGTTTAGTCTTATTGGTTCTTTTTAATTCGAGTTTAGTTGGGTATTATTATTGTTGGTTCTTTTTAATTCGAGTTTAGGGTTTAGATGTTTAGTTGTTTAGTGGTTTAGAGTTTAGGTGAACTATTATCATTTATCCATTATTCAACTATCCATTATTTATTATTCATTTATCAATTCAGAACTTTCAGTTATCAGTTAACCAGTTATCAGTTAACCTTCACTATCCATTATCATCTATCCATTATTTATTTATCAATTCAGAACTTTCAGTTTTCAGTTAACCGTTGGTATTTTATAGTACTATTAAGTTTTTTGGAAAGGGAAATCTAAAAATTGTATAATAGCTTACTGCTGTTTATGGGCGATATTGTGGGAGATGACATCTTTTTAATGGAGATGACATCTCCGCAAAAAAGATGTCATCTCCATAAATCAATCAAATAGCCAAACCTTCGGGTTGGCTAAAGCTGGGCTTAGTGTTAATCCTTAATGCAACGGACAGACATTCCGCCCGCACGTAAGGCAGGCCCCATATTGGTACTGGTGGGGGAGATGGTCATGCAAATCGCATCGGTGGAAGAAACCGAACTACTATAATATTGACCATGGACACTTTGAAAGTTGAATGTAGCGGCAGCCTGCCTGTCGCGACTACCGGCCACGGGCAATTTAAGCGCTGAAGCAAAAGCACCTGCAGAGCTTTGGCTGCTCCAACTTAAGCGCTCGGTATTCCACTCCGTTTCTGTGGGTAAGCGGTAGCCTGCAGGACAAGGATTATTTGTCCCACTTACACCCTGCCATAAATTATCGTTTTGCCCGCTGCGCCAATCTTGAGGACCGCTCGTTGATGTAATAAAATTCGCATTTCCTGGAGCGTCGGTAGTTGAAAGGGTGCTGGTGGTGGTGTTTGCAGCAACTCCTGTTGTGGCGTCGGTCCAATTAATAAGTTGATGTCCATCTGATCCCCTGCCCCATTGGTACAAACTACCATATGCAAGATGATCAGTGAGGCTGGCGGCTACTTGACTAGCTCCTAGGTTGCGATCCATCCAAATTCTCCCTCCGGCAGAAACTACTGTGTTTGCAGAGGTCCATACTGGAGCTCCATTATAAAAACTTAAAGTTTGTCCATTCGAACCCGCTGCTACATTAACCCAGGAGCTCCCATTCCAATATAACATTACGCCAGCTGCTGTTGGAGTAGGCAATAATGCAGATAAATTTGCAGCTGCACTTGTTATTTCTTTTGTAGTACTGTTATAAAACAATAAATCGGGTGTTGTCGCTGCAGCTCGAACTGGGTTCACATAAAACCCAGCATTTGTAGCAGCCAGGTTAATACCACTAGCATTTATAGCAATGCTATTTGCAAGTTGATTGTTTTGACCTGCGAGATTACCTATTGCTACCGCATTTTCTCCTTGATTAGCTCCACCTGCGAATCCACCTATTGCTACCGCATTTTTCCCTTGATTAATTTGACCTGCAGCAGCACCTAAGGCAACCGCAAAATCACTTTGACCGACTTGCGCAGCGTTACCACCAATAGCCAAAGAGCCTTTACCTTGATTCAGATAACCAGCAACATAACCAATACTAATTGCACTCTGGCCTTGTGATGTATTACCTGCACCACCTCCAATTGCAATTGTATTTGCATTTACGTCTAAATCTATAGAGCCTGCCTGCTGACCAATTGCAATATTATTACCTAAAAATCCTAGAGTAGTTAAAATGCCATTTACCGTAGTTTGTCCTGTTCCTCCCTTGGCAACTGGAATAATGCCAGTTAAGTTGCTTGCATCCGCGGTAGAGGGGATAGTGATATTTCCACTACCATCAAACGCTACTCCATTGATATTTCTCGGTGTAGCTAGAGTAGCTGCTGTAGTTGCAGTTGCAGCATTTCCACTGATTGATCCAATGATGGTGTTGTTAAATGTTTTTACACCTGCAAATATTTGTGCACCATTTGTTACAATACCTCCATTGTCAACATCCGCTGGTGCTAAACTTAATACTCCTGATGTGATCCTAGCACCATTGGCAGTGGATGTGCCACTAATGGCGGCAACATTGGCCACTGATCCAGTTAAACCTTGAATACCTTGTATTCCCTGCGCTCCAGCAGCTCCATTTGCACCTGCCAATCCCTGAATTCCCTGCGCTCCAGCAGCTCCATCTGCACCTGCCAATCCCTGTACTCCCTTTGCTCCGGTTGGTCCAGTTAAGGCGGCAGCTTTTACAAATTCGGTGGTGGCAATTTGTGTGGTATTGGTACCCGGAGCGGCAGTGGGCGCTGTCGGCACACCCGTTAAAGCGGGTGATGCTGCAAGACTGGTTAGATTTCCATTACTGGTTACCGCACCGGTTAAATTAGCATTGGTAGTAACGGTTAAAGCATTGGCTGCAGTAACTGCATTGAATGCATAGGGCACACTCACCAATTGCACCGTGCCCAGGTTCAAATAATTATTGTTGGAGGCAGGGGCTATCTCCACCTGCAAATATTTATCACCCGTAAGCCAACTTACACCTCCGATGGTACCCAAAGTACTGGTGGCGCCGGCACTACCCACTTGTACAGAAAACAAGCCACCCAGGTTGGTTTTGATAACACGGGTTTCTTCATATACTACGGCACCATTAGCCGAAAGGTTATGAACCGACAAACGAAGATTCATCGGCTGGTTAGGCAATGGATTACCCACCGAATTACGAGCTACCCCCTGGTAGTTTAGTAAATTAGGCGCCTGTGCATAGGCTGAAAAGCTAATTACGATCAGGGCAATTAGTAAGCGTAGTTTGTTTAAAAGTTGTGGCATTGTTTATTGGTTTAGTGGAGTTTAATTTTTGTTGGTTCTTTTAAATTCTGGTTTAGTAGGGTATTATTATTGTTGGTTCTTTTTAATTCGGGTTTAGGGGTTTAGTTGGGTATTATTATTGTTGGTTCTTTTAAATTCTGGTTTAGTAGGGTATTATTATTGTTGGTTCTTTTTAATTCGGGTTTAGGGGTTTAGTTGGGTATTATTATTGTTGGTTCTTTTTAATTCGGGTTTAGGGGTTTAGATGTTTAGAGTTTAGGGGTTTAGGCCTATTATCCTTTATCATCTATCCATTATTTATTATTAAAGAACTTTCAGTTATCAGTTAACCAGTTATCAGTTACCCTTCTCTATCCATTATTAATTATTCATTTATTATTAAAGAACTTTCAGTTATCAGTTAACCAGTTATCAGATATCCTTCTCTATCCATTATTTATTATTTAACTATCATTGAAGAACTTTCAGTTATCAGTTAACCAGTTATCAGTTAAAAACTATCAGTTTACTTTGAATATCTTATACGCTCTTTTCTTCACCACCCTTCCATTAACTGGGTGCATTTGGCGGATATTTAAAAAATACAGGCCTGAGGGCAATTTGCTGAGGTTCCATTTTTCTAAGGCCCCCATTCCGTCATAGACCAATTGAACTTCCTTGATCTTATTACCTTTGGCATCCAATAACTCGATCTGGTGCTTGCCCTTATTGGCATGGAGTATATTGATTTCCAATATGTTTTTTACTGGATTGGGGTAAACCTTGATTTCATCGGACAAGAAGCTTTTTACCAGGTTGACTTCAGGTTGGTTTTGTACATTAAACTGAAGAAACCCGTTGGTAACCAACAGATTACTATTTTCCATCGTGGTAATGGCGGCCGATTCCCCCAAACTCCACTCAAAACGGTAGTTGCCAATGGCAGCCGATTCGCCACTTACATTGACTGTACCCGGCGACATCGATTGAGCAAGACAGGGGTTGGTATTTAAAAAAAACAGAATGGATAATACAGTGGTTAGTCGCATAGTTGGTATAATGGATGTTTTAAACTTGTTTGAGATAATTTGACGGTTTTTGGATATTTGTTAAGGCATACAATAGGAATTTGCAAATCAAAGCTTATTTAGTCTAGGGAAGGGGTTGAAATCTGCCACCAAAACGATGGCGCTTAATAATCAGGGAGTTAAATATTAGGATTGGCAATAATAAATAGGCGTCGGGCGGTATTTACAAGTTGGCATTGGGGGGATTTTGGGCACGAATGAGGGTAAAAATTCAAAATGGGATTGGCTCCTTAGCCTTCCAAAGCAAGAATTTGGGCCGATGCAAATGCTGGGGTACTGAAAAGCTAGCGCTGGATTATAGGCCTTCCAAGATGGAAGGAGGGGGGCGTTTTAATTTTGTATTGAACTAATAAAATCGGAAGGGGTACCGCCATTAAATTTCTTAAATGCTTTTTGCAGGCTCTGCCTTGAACCAAAGCCTGATTGAATAGCCAAGGCTTCAATGGTATATAGGATAGAATCCCCTTTGTTAATGAGGGCTATAAAATAATCTACCCGGTGTTTATTTACTAAGTCGGTATAGCCAATTCCGTAATTCACTATCAAAAATTCATTGAGTGTATCCGGACTTACATTTGTTTTTTGGCTAAGGTCCTCCAAGCTGCCTAGGCTATTTAAAAAATACATTTCAGTAAAAAACACATCTATAAAAATAGTAAAGGGTACTTTCTGGGCATTCGGTTTTTTGAAAATGGCCATCAATGAAACTTTAAAATCCGTTTGGTTCATCAATTTTGGCCGAAATAGTATAAGTAGTAAATAGAAAAAATAGCTAATCAAATACAGTAATTGGAAAAGGGGGTCCTGTATAATTGAAACAGATTTTAAAATATTTATTAAACAGATCAATCCAACCAGTATAATCATTGCCGCTGCAGGAAACACGAGTTCCTTAAAGTAGATATTACCCGATTTGTGTTTTTCGATGATGGTAAAAAGCAAGCGTTTAATAAAAAAAAGGATACAGATTAAAACGCCAATTCTAAATAATGACTGCGCACTACCTACTGGGGGAATATCACTTACAAGCAAACTTTTACTTGCTGGAAAAATAAATAAATAAACAATAATATTGATTGATTGAAAAATAAATATCGTAATCCCAAAAACAAGCAGGTATTTAGACATTCTATTTTGAAACAGCAAGGAAACAAAAAAAAGAGAGGCGATCATAAAGATGATACTCGGAATTACAATCAGCCTGCGGTAAGCGGTGTAGTTAAAATAAAAAGTAATGGCAGTGCTATGGGCAACAATGCAAAACAGTATGACTAATAAAATTATTTTTAAGGAGCTGGGTCGTTTAAAGTTAACCATCACTTCCAGCATCGTAATCAGCGACAATACAATAACAACAATTGCCAGATGGCTTTGGTATACCGGTTGCATAGTGTTAATATTCAGCTGTTTATTCGTTTAGGGTTTAGGTGTTTAGGGTTTAGGTGTTTAGTTGTTTAGATGTTTGGGGTTTAGATGTTTGGGGTTTAGAAGTTTAGGGTTTAGAAGTTTAGGGTTTAGATGTTTAGAAGTTTAGGGGTTTAGAACTATTATCATTTATCCATTATCAACTATCCATTATTCATTTATCATTTAAGAACTTTCAGTTATCAGTTAACCAGTTATCAGTTATCCATTATCCAGTTATCAGTTTACTTTCAGTATTTTATACGCTCCTTTTTTCATCAGGGTTCCATTAATGGGATTGCTTTGGCGGATATTTAAAAAATACTGACCTGCAGGTAGTCCGCTGAGGTTCCAGTTTTCTATGGCTCCCATTCCGTTATAGTCTAATTGCAGCTCTTTTACCTTAACGCCAGTTGCGTCTAGCAATTCGATCTGGTGCTTGCCCTTATTGGCATGGAGAATATTGATGTCCAGTATATTTTTTACTGGGTTGGGGTAAACCCTGATTTCTTCTGGCAAGAAAGCGGAGATGAGGTTGGTTTCAGGTTGATTTTCAACATTAAACTGCAGCAAGCCGTTGGTAACCAACAGATTACTATTGCCCATCGTGGTAATGGCGGCTGATTCACCTACAC
>JBIKOV010000007.1:0-37815 GCA_044357815.1 Ferruginibacter sp.
TGGAAAATAAAATAGATAGACTAGCGCAATGCAGGGGCCAATTACTGCTCCTAAAGTATCTATGCCCCGGTGAAATCCAAATACCTGGCCTTTTGTTTCGAAGGTTGATTCATCGCTTAACATGGCATCTCTTGCTCCCGTTCTTATTCCTTTGCCAAGACGGTCAATCGTTCTTGAAAGGAATATCCAAAAAGGGAAAACAAAAGCAGCCATCATCGGCTTGCTGATCGCACTAAGGGCATAACCAAACTGTACGAATGGTAAGCGCTTTGCACTTGCATCACTCCATTTGCCAAAAAAGCTTTTACTAAGTCCGGCCACCGCCTCCGCCATTCCCTCTAAAATACCAATTAACAGTATTGAAAAACCAATATGTTGTAAAAACACAGGCATTATTGGGTAAAGCATTTCACTAGCTGTATCAGTAAACAGGCTTACGATCGATAATATCCAAATTGTGTTGGTAATTATCCTTTTTTTAGGGTTGATAGCTGTTTGCAAAACGGTCCTTTTCATCGAATGTAGCAATTAGTTGGTACATTGCACTTGAGTTTGGTCAACTTTTGAACCCAGTTTTGTAATAATTATCGGCATCATACGCTGCGCAATTAAAATGCGATGTTTCAATAAATGCTTAAAAGGGGTAAATTCAGGCAATCTTGGCTCCCTTGACCGAATGTTTACATGCTTTGCTAGTTATTTACCGAATAATAGGGAGGCGTTTAAAAGTAGGCAACCATTTCCAGCAGATGATTGAATAAATCTCAGGATGGGATGCCTCAATAAAAAAGATGTTTATTAATGATTAAAAATAATATGAGTAAAGAGAAGCGGATAAGTGGAAAAAAGTCGGCATCAACGCATTCCGTTAATGGGAAATTGGATATTTCACGCAGTGGAATGGGATTTGTCATTGTGGAGGGTTTGGAAAAGGATATTGTTGTAAGGCCCAATGATTTTAACCATGCATTTCATGGTGATTTGGTAAAGGTGCAGATTAGCAATGATAGTGGAAGAGGTAGGCGTACGGAAGGGAAGGTAACGGAGGTGGTAGAACGCCTTAGAACTACTTTTATAGGAAATGTACAGGTGAGTAAAAATATCGCTTTTTTTATAGCGGCTTCTGAAAAACCGATTCCTGATTTTTATGTTCCGGTTGAAAAACTTAATGGGGCTGTAAATGGAGATAGGGTAGTGGCCCGACTGGTAAAGTGGAATAAAACCGACAAAAAACCCGAAGGGGAAGTGGTGAGTATATTGAAATCAGAGGATGTCAATGATATGGCTATGAAAGAGATCCTGATTGAAACAGGGTTTCCGTTGGCATTTGACAAGGCGGTGATGGATGAGGCGATGAAACTATCGGAAACGATTACCCGCGAAGAATTAAAAAAACGAAAAGACTACCGGGATATACTGACCTTTACGATTGACCCAGTAGATGCGAAAGATTTTGATGATGCCATTTCAATCAGAAATTTAGACAATGGGAATTATGAGATTGGAGTTCATATTGCAGATGTTAGTCATTTTGTAAAACCCGATAGCATTCTGGATAAATCAGCGTATGAAAGAGCTACCAGTGTTTATTTGCCCGACAGAGTGAACCCGATGCTGCCAGAAAGAATCAGCAATGAACTTTGCTCGCTTAGGCCCAATGAGGATAAATATACTTTTTCGGTTATTTTTCAAATTACCAATCGCGGAGAAATTAAGCATAAATGGATTGGCCGAACAATTACCCATAGCAACCACCGCTTTACATACGAAGATGTGCAGCAGATTATTGAAAGTAAAGAAGGTCTTTATGACAAGGCCCTTTTATTATTGAACAATTTAGCACAGCATTTCAGAAAGGAAAGGTTTGATAATGGGGCGATTAATTTTTCTTCTCAGGAAGTACGGTTTACCCTAGATGAAAATGGTAAGCCAATCGGTATTGTTATCAAAGAAAGTAAGGATGCCCATAAATTGGTAGAGGAGTTTATGTTGCTTGCTAATAGAACGATTGCAGAATATGTTTCCCGAATTAAGAGCAATAAGGAACCTGTTCCATTTCCTTATCGAATACATGACACCCCCGATGATGAAAAATTAAAACCTTTTGCAGCATTTGCGAAAAAATTCGGTTATACTTTCGATATTCATGATGAGGCTGCTGTTATTAGGTCATTTAATAATTTACTAAAGGACGTAAATGGAAAGCCAGAGCAGCATGTACTGGAACAATTGGGAATTCGTACCATGGCTAAGGCTGTATATACATCCAAAAATATTGGTCATTATGGTTTGGGCTTTGAACATTATTGTCATTTTACCTCTCCCATCCGCCGATATCCCGATGTAATGGTGCATCGGGTATTGCAAGAATGCTTGGATAAGGATTTGAAGATTGATAAGAAAATGGAAGAAAAATGCAAGCACTGCAGCGATAAAGAAAGAAAGGCAATGGAGGCAGAAAGAGCGGGAAACAAATACAAACAAGTGGAGTTTATGCAAAACTACCTTGGAGAAGAATTTGACGGTATCATCAGTGGTGTAGCCAGTTTCGGATTTTTTGTGGAAACAGTTTTGCATAAATGCGAGGGCATGGTAACGGTGAGAGACTTGAGTGAATTTGATGAGTTCAAACACGATGATGCTGATTATGCATTGGTAGGAATGCGTACTGGAAAAAAATTCAGGATGGGAGATGCGGTAAAGATTAAAGTGGTAGCTGCTAATTTAGAAAAACGTCAGTTGGATTACCATTGGGTGCAGGAGGATGGAAAGCCAGCGCTGGATATTACAAAATCAAAAGGCGCAACCAAAAGAAAAAAATAATTATTCAACGCAGGGTATTAGCATTTCAACAATACGATTAACCTGCACTATAGCTGTTTACTTTATGTACTCTTTTATAGAATTATCTAAACTATTTGAACAAAAATTCGGCGTTCGGCATTTCCCTGTCCATACGCCAACTCTGTACGATCCTGCACAGTATATTTTACAATTAGGGGGTAAAAGGATTAGACCAGTTTGTGTTTTAATGGGAAATGAGCTTTTCGACGAAATAAATCCCGACGCATATGAAGTGGCCACTGCCATTGAATTATTTCACAATTTCAGTTTGATTCATGATGATATCATGGATAAGGCACCCTTACGCAGGGGAATGGAAACGGTGCATACAAAATACGGCGAATCAACCGCCTTACTGGCTGGTGATGTGATGCTGGTTCAGTCTTACGAATATCTGAATAAAATAAAAAGAGACTATTCGCAAAAAATTATGCAAGTCTTTAATGAAACTGCCAAAGCGGTTTGTGAGGGCCAGCAGCTTGACATGGATTTTGAAAAAAGAACATCAGTAAGTTTGGACCAATATGTACATATGATTACCCTGAAAACCTCTGTTTTGTTAGCTGCAAGTTTGCAGTTGGGGGCAATATTGGGTGGATCAGGTCAAGGTAATCAGCAACATTTATATGAGTTTGGAAAAAATCTGGGTATTGCTTTTCAGGTGCAGGATGATTTTTTAGATGCTTTTGGAGATCCTGATAAATTTGGTAAACAGGTGGGAGGAGATATCATTGCCAACAAGAAAACATTTTTGATGATTCATGCCATGGAAGTGGCTTCAGACCAACAAAAGGTTGAGTTGGCGAATTTGATGCAAAACTCCAAAATCGATCCTGCCGAAAAAATTAATAAAGTATTGACTATTTTCAAAGATTGCAAAGTAGATGAATGGGCATTGCAGCTGAAAGAAAAATATGTACAGATTGCCCTTCAGCATTTGGAAGATACCGCGGTGTTGTTAAACCGTAAAAAGCCTTTGATAGAACTTGCTGAATATTTAATCCAAAGGGAAAGTTAGTACAGATTAAAAGGACAATAAATCAGTTTTTTAGTATCATTTTCTTGTGGTAAAATAAAATCATTCATTTTCTTTTACAATAACTAGTATCCGAATGTCAAAATCTTTATTTAGAACAAAGAAGATTGAAAGTATTTTAGCTGACAGTAGTGATGATTCGCATGGTGGGGGTGGCCTAAAGCGGGTGCTTACTATGAAGGACCTTACTTTCTTTGGTATTGCAGCCATTTTAGGGGCGGGAAGTTTCAGTAGCCTCGGCGGAGCTGTTTTTCACGGAGGACCTGGAGTAGTTATTTTATTTGTGATTACAGCCATCGCCTGTGCTTTTACCGCCTTCTGTTATTCTGAGTTTGCTAGTCGAATACCCGTTGCAGGTAGTGCCTATACCTATGCTTACGCTTCCTTTGGTGAATTGTTTGCCTGGATCATTGGTTGGGCATTAATTATGGAATATTCTATTGGCAATATTTACGTGGCATATAGCTGGAGTGACTATTTTACATCTTTTCTTCAAAAAATAAATGTTCATATTCCTCTGTATCTATGTACTAGTTATATGGAAGTTAAAGATGCTTTGGCCGCAGGTAGTTCCAATAATGAAATTCGGGATGCCTGGGATAATGCTCCGATGATTGGAGGAGTGAAAATAATTTTCGACTTACCAGCATTGGTTATAAATGCACTCATCACTTTATTAGTTTATCGAGGTATCAAGGAAAGCCGAAATTTTAGCAATTTAATGGTGATACTGAAAATGATTGTAGTGGGTTTGGTAATTATAGTGGGAGGGTACTTAGTTTTTTCGAAAGGGCTAACATCTAACTGGATGCCTGCAAATGAAGAAGGAATAAAATCATTTATGCCCAATGGTTTTAGCGGGGTAATGGCTGCCGTAAGTGGTGTGTTTTTTGCTTATATTGGATTTGATGCTGTGAGTGTATTGGCTGAGGAAAGTAAAAATCCACAGCGAGATCTTCCCAGAGGAATGATCCTCTCATTAGGTATTTGTACCATCGTATATTTATTGCTTAGCCTAGTTTTGTCAGGCGCGGTCAATTACCGAAACTTCGAAGGAGTGGGTGATCCACTGGCTTTTATTTTTGAAAAGCAAAACTTAAATGTAGCTTGGATGCAATTTTTTGTTGCAATAGCAGCAGTGGTAGCAATGTCGAGCGTGATGTTGGTATTTCAAATGGGGCAACCGCGAATATGGATGAGTATGAGCAGAGATGGTTTGATGCCTCCGGTTTTTCAAAAAATACATCCAAAATATAAGACACCTTCCTTTGCTACCATCGTCACAGGATTAGTGGTGGGCATTCCAATATTGTTTACCGATAAAACCTTTGTGCTAGATTTCACTAGTATTGCTACGCTATTTGCATTTGTGTTGGTTTGCGGTGGAGTGCTATTGATTCCAAGAAAAGAAAAACAACCAGGAAAATTTCATTTGCCCTATATCAATGGACAGTTCATTTTTCCATTAATAGTATTTGCGGCAATGTTATTGGCGAAAGCCTTATCTGGTAATTATTTTTCGGAAATGCTCAATTTTGATTTCACTTCGAATGAAGACTATATCAGTGGTAAACTTAGTTATATGGATGTAGCAACTCCCAATATATCCCTGATTGTTTTTTGGATAATTGCAGTGCTACTTTCAATCCTTTCCTACTTTAAAAAATATTCATTGATTCCATTGATGGGATTAATTACCTGCTTGTATTTGCTTACGGGAATGACTAAAAGTAACTGGGCTTGGTTTCTTGGCTGGCTCGCCATTGGATTGGTAATCTACCTATTGTATGGGTATAAAAAAAGTAAGTTGTCAATTTAGTTCCCTATGATGTATAATTCCTTCCTATTTGGAAAATCACATTTGGAAGCCTTATAATTGCATGCTAAACTAGGTTAACTTTGCAATAATAATATTTACTCAAAAATTGTGCAATTTATGAAGTACCAGGAGGGGGATAAAATAATCGTTTTACTTACCAATGAAGAAGGAAAGGTAGTAGAGATTATGAATGAAAAGATGGTGATGATAGAGGTGAAAGGAGTTCGTTTTCCAGCCTATATGGATCAGATAGATTTTCCTTATTTCAAGATGTTTTCAGAAAAGCGGATTGTTGAAAAGAAAAAAATATTTATAGATAATATTAAACAGGAAAAAGGAGCACTGAAAATAAAGGTGGACAATGGTGTGTTTCTTGCATTAATGCCCATATTTGACAAAGATGTTTTTGATGATGATGTGGTGGAAAAATTCAAGATTTACCTGATTAACCAAACGGATACTGCTTTTCTTTTTACCTATCGGTTATTTTTTGCTGGAGAAAATAATTTTGAATTGAAAAACACCCTTCTTCCGGTGAGTGATTTTTATTTACACAATGTAAATTTTGAAGACTTAAGTGATAATCCACGTTTTGATGTAGAATTCAGTTTGGTAGAGCCGGATAAAAAGAAAGCACCCTATTTTGAGACTTCATTGAAATTAAAGGCAAAGCAAATTTTTAAACGAATTGAAGAAATTCAGCTTAAAAATGAGCCGATGTTTTCCTATCCCTTATTTGAGACCTATCCAGATAAAGTAGATGAGGAAAAGGTAGATCTGTCTAGTTTGGGTAATGCAGGATTTAGGATCTATGACCTAAGTAAAGTGAAGGAAAATTTGCCCCCGGCAAGATCAGTTGTTGACCTGCATATTGAAAAGTTGACAGATAATTGGAAACAGCTAAGTAATTTTGAAATACTGACGATCCAAATTAAAGAGTTTGAAAAATTCTATGATTTGGCAGTTGCGCATCAACAATTAGAATTTACTGTTATTCATGGAGTGGGGGTAGGGAAATTAAGGGATGAGATACATGATATATTGAGGTTGAAAAAGGAAGTGAAATCTTTTGTAAACCAGTACCATGCAGCGTATGGATATGGGGCTACGGAGATTTATTTTTCTTATAAATAATAAAGTATAACTATTAATTGTTTTATCAATGCAACTATTCTTAGATCCCTGGCACCAGGCTTTGTATGTTTTAGTCCTAAGTATTGCCAGGTATGTATTATTTGCTGGTATTGCCTTTCTGGTTTTTTATGTCATCCTAAAAAACAAACCCGTATTTCAAAAAATACAGCAGCGGTTTCCTGCCAATAAGGATTTTAGAAGGGAAATTGCTTATTCCCTTATTACCTTTCTTATTTTTTCAATAATACCATTTGTTTTGAGGCATCCCTTAGTGAAGCCACACAGTAAGGTATACGGTGATATCAATACGTATGGCATGGTGTATTTTGTACTGGTTTTTCCTTTAATGATAGTTGTACATGACACCTATTTCTATTTTACCCACCGAATGATGCATCATCCTCGTCTATTTAAATTTTTTCATCTGGTACATCACAAAAGTGTTAATCCTTCTCCCTGGGCCGCCTATGCATTTAATCCATCCGAGGCGTTGGTTGAATCAGGAATTATATATGTTTTTGTTTTTACTTTCCCCATTCATTTAGTCCACATTTTTGTGTTTCTAATTTTTATGACTTTATATAATGTGTATGGCCATTTGGGATTTGAGATTTATCCAAAGGGGTTGAATAAACATTGGCTGGGTCGCTGGATCAATACTTCTGTGAATCACAATATGCATCATCAGTTTTTTAAAGGCAACTACGGATTGTATTTTACATTCTGGGACAGGGTGATGAATACCTTGGATAAAGACTATGAAAACAACTTTGAAAGGATTGCTACTGCTAATCAACAATTGAGGGAAAAGGCGAATACTTAATTGTTTTGTCTTGGGTATAATTTTTTACTTGCATAAATTGTTCCGAAAGGTATTAATGCCGCAATAAATGCCAGGGCTATTTTTTTTAAACTCCATTTTTGTTTGGTAGCAACTTGTAATAATAATAGCAGGTATACTATGAATAGTATTCCGTGCAACATACCAATGATATAGTTTGGGGTGGGAAATTGCAGTATATATTTTATCGGCATTGTAAGGGCAAATAATAAAAATGAGCAGCCTTCCATCAATGCGATTAGTCTGAAACGGGAAAATGAGTTTGAAATCATAGGGTAATACTTTTTTTTTGCGAAAGCCGGATTAGCCAATATCATTTTTGTCTGCACTGTATTTCCTCCATTTGTCAATGGCTGCTAACATATCTTCTGGCATGTCACTTTCAAAAAGGATGGGCTGTTTGGTAGTAGGGTGAATAAAGCCTAGCTCTTTAGCATGAAGGGCTTGGCGCTTACACAGTGAAAAACAATTATCTACAAATTGTTTGTACTTTGTAAATACGGTTCCCTTAACAATTTTATCTCCTCCATAAAAATCATCGTTAAATAATGGATGACCGATGTATTGCATATGGACACGGATTTGGTGGGTACGTCCAGTTTCCAGTCTACATTCCACCAGTGTTACATAATTAAATCGTTCAAGCACTTTGTAATGGGTAATGGCATCTTTGCCGTGCTCTCCTTCCGGATAGGTGGTAAATAATTTCCTGAATCGTTGGTGCCTTCCTACATGCCCAGTAATGGTGCCTTCATTCTCTTCAAAGTCGCCCCACACCAATGCGATATACCTGCGATGTACGGTATGGTTGAAAAATTGTTTGGCAAGGTCGGTCATGGATTTTGGGTTTTTGGCTAGCACCAATAATCCAGTGGTATTTTTATCAATCCTGTGCACCATGCCAAAGCGCGCCAAACCGCTTTCTTCCAAATTAGGGTTTTGTTGCTTTAGGTACCAGGCAACCCCATTAATCAAAGTGCCACTGTGGTTACCACTTCCTGGGTGAACTACCAGCCCTGCTGGTTTATTGATTAATAAAACATCTTCATCTTCATAGGCGATGTTGAGCGGAATATTTTCTGGTACAATTTCATTTGACTCAGGATTCCGATTGCTAAAAACCACAATTTTATCATAAGGCCTTACCTTGTAATTCGTTTTTACTGGCTTATCATTTACCAACACTAGCTCATTGTCAATACCCTGCTGTATTTTATTTCGGGTGGCACCCTCAATTCGACTCATTAAGAATTTATCTATACGAAGTGGTTCCTGCCCCTTGGGTATTTCAATAATTAATCGCTCATAGAGTTCTTCAGTATCCTGCAATTCGTCTTCAATGGGGATTATTTCGTTGGTCATTTTTATTATTTAATATCGGGGTGTTCAGTGTTATTGTCTATTCAGCGGGTTGATTTACTGTTTTTTTATTGATTATACTTGTGATTAAGCCTATTTCAACAAACTGCCTTACTTTAAATCTCTGTCCGCTTTTCATTTATCTTTGCAAATTAAATCAATTACATTGGATAAGCAGTTAGTAACCTATAAAGATTTGGGTTTGATCGATTATAAAACTGCCTGGGATTACCAGGAAGCATTACTTCGAGAAAATGTTCGACTTAAGTCTGCAGTTGCTAAAGCGTTGATTCAGAATAGCGAATTGTCAAATTTAGGTGCCCAAAACGACCAGCCGGATCAATCGACCGAATCTTCCATTCCTTTATCTACCACTCATTATTTTTTACTTTGCGAACATCCTCCTGTTTATACATTGGGTAAAAGTGGTCATATAGAAAATGTTTTAATCAGTGAAGCTGAAATGGATCAACAAGGAATTCAGTTTTATAAAACCAACCGGGGGGGAGATATTACTTTTCATGGGCCACATCAAATTGTGGGCTATCCTATCATTGATCTCGAAAAATTTTATACTGATATTGGAAGGTATTTGCGCGAACTCGAGGAAGTGATTATACTTACGCTGGCTGAATATGATATTATTGGAGGCAGAATTAAAGGCGAAACAGGTGTTTGGATAGAAGCAGGAAATGATGGCAAAGAAAGAAAAATTTGTGCTATGGGTGTTCGCTGTAGTAGATGGATTACCATGCACGGGTTTGCACTTAATGTAAATACGGACCTAAGTTATTTTAAAAATATCATTCCTTGCGGAATAGAAAATAAACAAGTCACTACGATTGCAAGTGAGGTAAATCGTTCTGTGGATATTGAAGAAGTAAAGGAGAAATTGCAGCGAAATTTTGAAAAGGTATTCAATGTAACCCTTATTCAATAGTAATTTAATTCAATTACTTACTGCGCTGATCTTTTCCATTAGAAAGGCCTTTCACCTCTTTTTGAATTAAAAACTTTGATTTTTCTATCAAGATATTATTTTCATATAAGTTGAAATAGAACCATCCGGTGTGAAGGAAATTGACTTTTTCCATTATCAGATAGGTGTCATTTATTTTGGATAATTCAAAAAGAGGGGTATTGTCTTCGTTAAAAAACTTAATCGACATTTTTTTTGTTTTGGCATCCGGTAAAGCAATGATTACGTTATTGTCTTTTCCTACAAATACAAATTTGCTTGGAACAAATATTGGAGGGGGAAGCGGTTTTATTACTTCTTTTTTTTCTGAAAGTATGATTTTTTTATCGGGAGTTATATCATTCTTATATTCAGCTCGCTGCTTTTTAACTATTTCATTCTCAAATTCCATTATTTCTTTGTTGATTATTTTAACCGAATCCATTTTAGGAACATAGGATCGGCTAAACAAATAATCACCTCCTTCAAATGCAATAAATATCCGATAGAAAATTTTTCCGGCAGGTGATTTATTATCAACGTATCCATTTTCATTATTCGTTGGATTTAATACTGTGCCAATAGTTACAAATTTTTTAATACTATCGGTAGAACGTTGGATATTTATATTACTAATTCTAATACCATAGGCATTTTTCCAGCTAACGATTACCTTGCCACTTATGGTAGTTACAGAAATTTTCGGGAGTGTATCCTGGGCGAAAATATTGCCTGAAAGGATTGTGCAAAATAGGACAAGTATACAAATGGATTTAAGCATAACCAATAAACGAAATTTTGCTAAAAAAATTATTGACTCAAAGGTAATCACAAAAATTAGATAGTTAAAATTTCAAACTACCTGGCTGTAAGGATAAATTACCCTGTAATCCGCCGGTGTGAATGCACAGGATATTGCTTCCTTTTTGAAAAAAATCTTTTGAAATACAGTCCATTACACCAAACATCATTTTGCCAGTATAAACAAAATCGGTTGGTAATAGGTGCTTTTCATATAATGTGTTCATAACGTCGATTAGTTCCTTCGTTTTTTTTGCATACCCTCCAAAATGGTAATCATCCATTATTTGCAACTGCTGGGTATTATAGGGGGTAGACGATAAGAATGCTATTCTTTGTTCTATGTCCCTCATATTTTTTAGGATAGGGAAGCCAATTAGTTGCTGCTCTTTTTTTAGTTTCTTTAAAATACCAGCCAAAGTAGTGGCAGTTCCAATTGCGCAACAAATATGGCTGGTATGATTAGGAATCCAGTTCATAATTAAGGACGCTCCTTCAGCCCCCAGCGGGTGGTATCCCCCTTCGGGAACGGCTAGAAATCTTGGGTAAGCCAAATTGATCGATTCTAAAAATTCAGGTTGGTCTTTTTTGTCATATTGTTGTCGAGTAATAAATTTCAATTCCATTCCATGTGCTAAACAAGCCTGAAGGGTATGGCAAAGTACTGCCGGCTGCTCACCTCGAACGAAACCGATGCTTTTCAATCCAATTTCTTTACAGGCATAAGCGGTTGCTACCAAATGATTGGAGTAAGGGCCTCCGAAAGTGATAATTCCCTCCTGTGATCGCTGTTGCGCTATTTGTAAAAAATGGTGTAGCTTAAATAGCTTGTTGCCAGAAACTATTTCATGAAGCTTGTCTAACCTCAAAACGGAAACAGTTACTTTCTTTTGGTCAAACAAATCATCTGATATTTTTTGAATAGGAATCTTTGAATTGGGGAAAAGCATTTCTATGATATATTAAGCTATTAGATTATTTTCGCATTTGCAAAATTGCAACATAACCAACAATTTACATTAAAATATGCAACCAACGCTCTTAATATTGGCTGCTGGAATGGCCAGCCGTTATGGAAGTATGAAACAAATCCAATCCTTTGGTCCTTCGGGAGAAACCATTATGGATTATTCCATTTATGATGCAATTCGAGCAGGTTTTGGAAAAGTAGTTTTTATCATTCGAAAAGATTTTGCAGATGATTTCAAAGCTATTTTTGAGCCTAAATTAAAAGGCAAAATTGCCATAGAATATGTTTACCAAGAAAAGGATGCATTTTTACCGGATGTTCAAATACCTGCCGATAGAACTAAACCTTGGGGGACAGCACATGCATTGTTATGTGCTAAGGAGGTCATTAAAGAGCCATTTGCAGTAATTAATGCAGATGATTTTTATGGTAAGGACTCATTTGAAAAAGCTGCAGCTTTCTTACAAAATCAGTGTAATGAAAAGACCTATGCCATTATTGGATACGAACTTGCTAAAACCTTGAGTGATCATGGTACGGTAAGTAGGGGAGTATGTAAGGTAGATGCAAATAGTAAATTGGTGAGCATCAAGGAACGAACAAAAATATATAAAGAGGGTGATAAAATCGTTTATGAAGAAAATGATGTTAAAGTAGAAGTTCCCTTTGATTCTAGTGTATCTATGAATTTCTGGTGTTTTCCTCCTACTATGTTTGCTGCAACAGAGAATTTATTTCATGCTTTTGTTAGGGATCACTTTTCAGATATTAAGGCAGAATTTTTTATACCGTTATTGGGAGATGACTTTGTTCAAAATCAAGGAGGAACCATTCAGGTGATACCTACCTCTGCGCAATGGTTTGGCGTAACCTATAAGGAAGATGCACCGATTGTAAAAGCAAGTGTAGAAAAATTGGTAGCCGATGGAGAATATCCAATTTCACTTTGGGCTTAAAAAAAAGCGTTCCGAAAATCGGAACGCTTTTTTTTATCTTTTTAATGGAGCTTAGTTTCCGACAACCATAAAAACATATTCTTGCATCTTCTTAACTTGGTGTACCCGGTCTAGTTTTTTCAAATCTGTCTTATTGGGTGTTTTAATGACCTGGTATTGATCATCCATTTTCTTTAGTTTCTCTAGCAGGGTAAGTATATTTCTTGATTTTGCTGCGTATACAACGCCGTCCGCTTTTGAATCCTTGGCAGTAATAATCCCGATGATTTCACCTTTACCATTAATGACTGGTCCCCCACTATTGCCTGGGTTGGCAGAGACATTTAATTGGTAAGCCGAAGAATCACCATCACTTCCAGATTCAGCACTTAAATATCCTTCCCCATATACGATTTCATTCCTTGGAAATCCAAGGGTAAAAAATTGCTCACCCAGTTCTGAATTTCCTTTTTTAATACTGAAAGGCAAATTGCCCACTGCCTTAAAAGCAGTATCTGTTATTTTTAAAATTGCCAGATCAACTTCTTTGTCAGTGTAGAGCGCAACCGCTTTATAAAAATCGCCTTTCCTGTTTTCAATATAGATATTTTTCATCCTGCTGATCACGTGTGCATTGGTAATCAAATATCCTTTTCCATCAATTAAAAAACCGGTAGCTCTGAAATCGACTTCCGGCTTTTCAATACCAGTATTTTCAATCGCATCCTTGGATTTTAACTTATTTACTTCCCGATTTGTTTTATTGAGTTGGTCTACCAAAACGCGGTAATTTTCATTGCCAAATTTCCTGGTATAGGTAACTAGTATACCTGAGGCTAAGACGGAAATAAAGCCTGCGATGGATGCTGCAACTGCGATATTGCGTTTGTGTTTTTTCCAGAGAAAAATAATTTTTGCTTTGCCGTTTAATGGGGTTAAGCCAATTAGTCCTTCTGATATTAATTGGGCTTCCACTTCCGTTAGACTGTGTTTGAAGGTCTTGATGGATCCAAAAGTTTCAATGCCTTGTAAAAAATAAGTATGCTCTACCACTAATTGATCCAGCTCTGCATCATTTTTCCGGCGTCTTTCAAATAAGTTTTTTTCTTCAGGGGTCATTTCTCCTCTTAAGTAGCTTTCCACCTCCTCTAGTAATAAAACATCATCCATTGTTATGCATTTTTATATTGGGCAAAAAATATTTTTTTTAATCTTACCAGACACTTGTACTTCTGTGTTTTGGCATTATCTGCATTGGTATATCCAAATTCGATGGCTAATTCCTGCATATTCTTTTTTTGCAAGTAATAGGCATCTAATAAACTTTTACAAGGCTCACCTATTTTTGACATGGCTTGTTCCATTAAAATAAAATCATCATTCCTTTTTTCATGTTCCTCTACATCTGCTTCCACAGGGATAATATCTTCTAGATTTTCTAGCTGGGTACTAAATTTACCCAATTGTTGCAGCCTTTTTAACCATAAGCGGCGGCAGATAGAATAGAGATACGTTTTAATTTGACAATTCAACGTAAAAGAGTCCATTCCTGCCTTTTCGTAGAGTACTATCATAGCCTCTTGGAAAATATCTCTCGCATCATCTACAGATCCGTTGTTATTCAAAACAAAAGTTTGAATGGTGCCATAATTTTCACGATAAATTGATTCTATTGAATTTTTATCGTTTCCGGCAAGCCCTTTCAGTAATATTTGTTCTTGTTCTAATGTATTCACCAGTCTGTTATTAATACGTAAATGTCTGTAATAGTAACCCAAAACAAGCAAAAAAAATATTTTTTTGTAAAGAAGGGTTACCTTTTTGTCATTTTTGTATTAAACATCATATATATAACCAATTAAACCAAAAAAAATGAAAAAATTATTAGTATTCGCAGTTGTTGCTGCTTCTTTCGCATCTTGTGCTGGTGGTGAAGAGAAAAAAGTTGAAGGTGATACTGCTGCTGTTGTTGCTGCTCCAGTTGATACTGCTGCTGCTGTTGTTGCTGACACTACTGCTAAAGTAGCTGACACTACTGCTGTTCAAGCTAAGTAATTAAAAAAGTTTGAAATTAGACTATGTCTAATTTCAGTTACGATTTTATAAAAAGCCCCTATTTATAGGGGCTTTTTATTTACAAAGCTTTTCAATATTGAAAAATGCCTAAAAACTGCTTTTATCTAATTTTTTTTCAAACTAATAGCTGGTTTATTAAAAAATTGTTGGCGAATATAATTTTATACCCTAATTTTGTTTTTCATTATGACAAATCAAACAAATTTCGCCCGATTTTATTTTAGCTACTATTTTAGAAATGGTACGGGAGTCTTTTGTTAAAAACTGAAACTGACAATAACAGATTAACATAAAAAAGAATCCCGGCTAAATAGTCGGGATTTTTTTTTATCACTCAATTAAAATGTATTTTATAAAAAAGTGTTTGTAATACAATGAAAAACCTTTCACGCAATAAAACTGATGCGAAACCTTCAATTGTTCAAAGAGGGGATTCAAGTTCTGGAAAAATTCATAAAGTTTCCATTCAGGGCTTTGAAGGAAGTTTTCATCAGGAGGCTGCCAGGAAATTTTTTGGTAAAAAAGCAGCGGTTATTTGTTGTGCTACCTTTCGGGAAGTAGTTAAAATTGCAGAAAATCCTAAAGAAAGTGATGGTGGGGTGATGGCAATAGAAAATTCAATTGCAGGCAGTATTTTGCCCAATTATAATTTATTACAAAAAAGCAGCCTTACCATTGTTGGAGAAGTTTATCTGCAAATTCGGCAAAATCTACTCGTAAATCCTGGTGTTCAACTCGAAGATATTCGGGAGGTCCATTCGCACCCCATGGCTATCCAACAATGTTTTGGATTTTTGGATAAGTTCAACTGGAAATTGGTTGAAACGGAAGATACAGCATTAAGTGCCAAACATATTCACCAGCACAGAAGCAAGCATATTGCTGCAATAGCGAGCAAATTGGCTGCTGATATTTATCAATTGGATATGATTGCGCCTAATATCCACACCCTTAAAAATAATTATACTAGATTTTTAATATTGCAAAAACTAGATCAACCAGTTGATATACTAGATGCTGATAAGGCTTCTATTAATTTCCATACGGATCATTCTAAGGGAAGTCTGGCGAAAGTATTGACAGTGATTGCTGAATCTGGTATCAATTTAAGCAAGTTGCAATCATTTCCCATTCCGGGCAGTGATTGGAAGTATTCTTTTCATGCCGATTTGGAATTTGATAACAAAATTCAATTTTATAGCATGATCAAAGCAGTCGAAAAAATAACGCAGGATTTAAAAATTTACGGAGTGTATAAAAAGGGCAACTAAATTTAGCCTAGGGACTATCACAATTTATTGATAAGCCCGTTTAATAATCAATTGGATAGTAAAAAACGAATCAATGAAAATCGAAAAAGGGGTCAATAGTTTACCGGATACAAAGCAGTCTCCTCTTGCTAATGGGGAGGTTGAATCTTTAACAGCTGATCGTTTGGAAGGAATTGGAGAGTATTATTTTTCTCAAAAATTGAGGGAAATTGATTTACTCAATAAGGCTGGAAAGCAAGTGATCAATTTAGGTATTGGTAGCCCCGATTTACCACCCCATCCTTCGGTGATTGAAACATTGCATGAACAGTCTCTGAAACCCAACCAGCATGCCTACCAAAATTATAAGGGTAGCCCTATATTAAGGCAAGCCATTTCCAAATGGTATGATAAATGGTACGGTGTTCAGTTAGATGCGGATACTGAAATTCTCCCCTTAATAGGTAGCAAGGAAGGTATTATGCATATTTGTATGACCTATATTAATGAAGGGGATATGGTGTTGATTCCTAACCCTGGCTATCCAACCTATCGGAGTGCGGCAAAAATTGCAGGAGGTAACGTAGTTGAATACACGCTTTTAAAGGAAAATAATTGGTTCCCTGATTTTGAAGCATTAGAAAAAAATGATTTAAAAAAGGCTAAGCTGATGTTTGTGAATTATCCACAAATGCCTACTGGCCAATTGCCTACTAAGGAAATGTTTGAGCAATTGATCTCCTTTGCAAAAAAACACGCTATTTTATTGGTGCATGATAACCCTTATAGCTTTATACTGAATGATCATCCAATGAGTTTGCTCAGTATAGCAGGTGCAAAAGATGTGTCGATTGAATTGAATTCATTGAGTAAATCACATAACATGGCTGGGTGGCGGATTGGAATGTTAGTAGGCAATGAAGCAAGGATCAATGAGGTGTTACGATTTAAAAGTAATATGGACAGCGGTATGTTTTTACCCGTTCAGCTTGCTGCGGCCAAGGCGCTTGAATTGGGACAGGATTGGCATGATAAAGTCAACTTGATTTATAGGAAAAGGCGTGAAAAGGTTTTTCAACTCTTGCAATTATTGAACTGCGAATTTGATGATCAACAGGCTGGAATGTTTGTTTGGGCTTCTATACCCCAATTATATAAGGATGGGTATGAACTGAGTGATCAAGTATTGAACCAGTCAAACGTTTTTATTACACCGGGAGGTATTTTTGGAACTGCCGGTAATCATTATGTACGAGTAAGCTTGTGCAGCACTGAAGAAAAAATTGAGGAGGCAATCCAGCGGATTAAATCGGCTATTTAAAAAAATAAATGTAAAAGCTTTTATAGATGCAGGATTCAGAATCGATAAAATTAGCAAAGGCCATTGGTGAAACATTGATTTCATCCGTACCACCTTCCAAGCCAGTCTTGGAGGGGGCTGTAATTACTATCGTGGGGGTAGGACTTATCAGCGGTTCATTTGCTTTAGCGATGAAAGAAAAGGGATTTGCTAAAAAGGTAATAGGGGTTAGTCGAACCGAAGCAAGTTTAATTAAAGCCAAAGAGTTGGGTATTATTGATGAGGCGTTGCCCTTAGAAGAAGCAGTGGCTCAAAGTGATTTTATTTATGTGGCCATTCCGGTTGATGCAACCATCGGCATTATGGCGAAAATAATGGATCTAATCACCGATAAGCAAATTGTGGTGGATGCAGGATCAACTAAGTTTCAGCTTTGCTCGGCATTGGCTGATCACCCTAAGCGGGAAAGGTTTGTTGCCACTCATCCTATGTGGGGAACAGAATACAGTGGCCCAGAAGCGGCTGTGAGAGGTGCTTTTGAAGGAAGGGCTTGCGTGATTTGTGAGCGGGAAAAAAGCAATGCCAATGCAGTTGAAACAGTGGAAAATATATACAGGGCATTAGGAATGCATATCATTGATATGGATGCCCGTAGCCATGATGTGCATGCAGCTTATATCAGCCATATTTCCCATATCACTTCCTTTGCATTGGCAAACACGGTGTTGGAAAAAGAAAAAGAGGAAAATACCATATTTGAATTAGCAGGTGGTGGCTTTGAAAGTACCGTTCGGTTGGCAAAAAGTAATCCATCTATGTGGGCGCCTATTTTTATGCAAAACAAGGAAAATGTATTGGATGTATTAAATGAACATATTGCACAGTTAAGAAAATTTAAATCAAGTCTCGAAGAAGACAATTTAACCTACTTAACAGAATTGATGGAAAACGCAAATAAGATCAAACGAATTTTAAAATAATGGCAACTCAAATTGCGGTAGCTTCCATTCAATCAAAAGTTGCTTTAAAAATGTAGTTCAACTGAAAATTTTCTTAACAAACAAACATAAGTAGAATCATAAAATCTAATTTTACAATGCAAACACAAAACACCAACCCAATGAAAGAGTTAATACAAGAAAAATGGAACAAGCGCCCCCTAATAATTAGCGGCCCTTGTAGTGCTGAAACAGAAGAACAAGTAATTGAAACAGCCACCCGCCTTGCTAAAACAGGTAAAGTAGATATTTTACGTGCAGGTATCTGGAAGCCAAGGACTAAGCCAGGTTTGTTTGAAGGTATTGGGGCGAAAGGTTTGTCTTGGTTAGCCCAAGCAAAAAAAATCACCGGCTTACCTACCACTGTTGAAGTTGCCACTGCAAAACATGTGGAAGATTCATTGCATTTTGAAGTAGATATGCTTTGGATTGGTGCTAGAACTACGGTTAATCCCTTTAGCGTGCAGGAAGTGGCAGATTCACTTCGCGGAGTGGATATTCCAGTATTAATTAAAAATCCTATTAATCCGGATCTTGAATTATGGACGGGCGCAATAGAGCGTATCCAGAAAGCGGGTATTAAACAGGTAGGTATGATTCATCGTGGCTTTTCGAATTATGGCAATACCGAGTATAGAAATGCTCCTATGTGGCATTTGCCCATTGAAATGAAACGTAGGTTTCCAGAAATGATTTTAATTTGTGACCCTTCTCATATTTGCGGTAACAGAACCAACTTGCAATCGGTGTCTCAAAAAAGCATCGATCTTGATTTTGATGGTGTAATGATTGAAAGTCATATTGATCCTGATAATGCCTGGAGTGATGCGAAACAGCAAATTACTCCGGAACGTTTGGCTGAAATGCTGGATGCACTAATCTGGCGTTCTGAAAATACCGATAAGGAAGAATTTATAACTGCTTTGGCTACCCTAAGAGAACAAATTAATCATGTGGATGATGAATTGCTTTTATTGATTGGACAAAGAATGAAAATTGCAGATAAGATCGGAGAATACAAACGCTCCAACAATATCACTATTTTACAAGCCAATCGCTGGAATGATATTTTACAGAAGGCATTTAAAAAAGGAGAGGCATTGGGCCTAAGTGAAGAGTTTATTACCAAATATTTTGACGCGGTTCATCTGGAAAGTATCAATCACCAGAATAAAGTGATGAATACATAGGTTAATTGAGTGGAACTAGGCGTTTTAGTCTGATACTTTGCAGATTTTTTTGAACTTTTATAATTGTATAAGTGGAAATAAATAAAGTGGAACATCTTTTTTCTGATAAAAAAGTATGTTATTATTTTGATGCGGATTTCGCTTATTTGGAGCAGATTGTTTCAAGGGATAATACTATACTTATTACAGATGAAAATGTATTTGCAGCTCAGTCATCCAAATTTGCCGGTTGGAAAACAATTGTTATCCAGCCAGGTGAGCAGTTTAAGCAGCAAGCTGCAGTTGATTATATTTTCGAGCAGTTAATCGCTTTAGAGGCCGATCGTAAAACCTTTATCGTAGGGGTAGGAGGAGGTGTGGTAACTGACATTGCGGGCTATGCTGCAAGTGTTTACATGCGAGGGCTTCAATTCGGATTTGTACCCACTACCATTTTGGCAATGGTAGACGCTTCTATAGGCGGAAAGAATGGAGTAGATGTGGGCGTATATAAAAATTTGGTAGGGCTCATCAAGCAACCTGAATTTTTACTATTTGATTTTTCACTTTTACAAACCCTTCCGAATGAACATTGGGTGAATGGATTCGCAGAAATAATCAAACATGCTTGTATAAAAGACCGCTCGCTTTTTGAACTATTAGAAAAGGAAACATTGGAAAATTTCCAATCGGATGCAAATAAGTTAAGCAATCTGGTAAAGAAAAATGTAGGGATAAAGACAGCCGTAGTTGTTGAAGATGAATTTGAACAGGGAGATAGAAAGCTACTTAATTTCGGTCATACTATTGGTCATGCCATCGAAAATAATTATCAATTGCTTCATGGTCATGCTATCAGTATTGGAATGATGGCAGCTAGTTCACTATCAGTTACAATCAATCATTTTACAACTGCCGAGAAGGAAAGGTTGGCTCGACTAATAGGAAAATACCAGCTTCCTACTCAACTGAAAATTGACTGGGTAAAGATTTGGGAAATATTGAAGATGGATAAGAAAAGGGCTGGTAAAGAAATGAATTTCGTTTTGTTAAACAAAATTGGGGAAGCCGTTGTTTGCCCTATTCCAATGGTGCAGTTGCAGGATTTAATTATTCAAAGTTTATAAGGTGATAGTAAAAATACAACCAGGTAAAATTTCAGGAACCATCAATGCACCTACTTCCAAAAGTTCTATGCAAAGGGCTTGTGCTGCTGCGTTGTTAAATGATGGTATAACACATATTGGTAATCCAGGAAGAAGCAATGATGACCTAGCAGCGCTGGGTGTTATAGCTAATTTGGGAGCAATTGTGAAAGAGCAGCAAAACAACCAGTTGATCATTGAAAGTAAGGGTGTGGAGCCTGTTTCAGGGTCAATGGATTGTGGAGAAAGTGGTTTGGGAATCCGCATGTTTGCTCCTATAGCTGCTTTAAGCGAGCAAGAAATAATTATCAATGGATCGGGTAGCTTATTATTGCGACCAATGGATTTTTTTGATGAAATATTTCCTGTACTGGGGATTTCAATTGAGTCCAATAATGGAAAGCTCCCAATTAAAATAAAAGGACCTTTGAAGCCAGTTGACATTACTATTGATGGATCATTGAGCTCCCAGTTTTTAACTGGTCTGCTAATGGCATACGGTAAGTCCGCTACAAAGCCAGTTACGATAACAGTAACCAATTTAAAGAGTAAGCCCTATATTGACCTTACTTTGCAGGTGATGAAGCATTTCGGTTATTTAGTGATAAATCATCAATATGAATCTTTTGAAATTCACCCACAAAACAAATCGACTGATGATACAATAGACTATATTGTAGAGGGAGATTGGAGTGGCGCTGCTTTTTTGTTGGTTGCCGGTGCAGTAGCTGGGGAGATTATTGTTAAAGGATTGAATATTTTTTCTTCCCAGGCGGATAAGGCTATTTTACGCGCCCTAACAATGGCTGAAGCAGTGGTTTCAATTACGGAAGACCAAATTGTTATTGCCCCAGGTAAATTGAAGGCCTTTCATTTTGATGCTACAGATTGTCCGGATTTGTTTCCTCCATTGGTTGCACTTGCTGCCTTTTGCGAAGGAACTACCGTTATTGAGGGGGTAAGTCGGTTGGCTCACAAAGAAAGTAACCGTGGTTTAACCCTGCAAGCGGAATTTGGTAAAATGGGTATTGATATAACACTACAGGATGACCTAATGTTAGTAAAGGGAGGGTCCGGAGTTACTGCTGCTACAGTGCATTCGCATCATGACCATCGAATTGCGATGGCCTGTGCAGTTGCTGCATTACAGGCAGTTGGAGAAACCTTCATTGAAGAAGCGGAAGCTATCAATAAAAGTTATCCTACTTTCTATGCTGATCTGAAAAAACTGGGTGCAGTTGTTAATTAAGTTTTATGTTCTATTGCTATAATCAGGAACGGTCTTTCAACATTTTAAATTTAAAACCCTTTTAGGGGATACAAATAGTATGAATAGTTTTGGTCGAATTTTCAGAGTAAGCATTTTTGGTGAATCACATGGTGAGTGTGTAGGTATTAACATTGATGGATGTCCCGCTGGTCTTCCGTTAACTGTGGAGGATTTTTCTGTGGATATTGATCGCAGAAAAGCAGGCGCAAAAGGAACCACGCCTAGAGTGGAAGCGGATATACCCAAAATTATGAATGGGGTTTTTAATGGTAAGACTACCGGTGCGCCTATCACAATTTTATTCGACAATACCAATACAAGAAGTGGCGACTATGAAAAACAAAGAGCAGTCCCTCGACCTGGGCATGCTGATTTTGTAGCATCTAGAAAATTTGGCGGCTACGAAGATTATAGGGGTGGGGGTCATTTCAGCGGTAGATTAACCGTTTGCTTGGTTGCAGCCGGTGTGATTGCAAAAAAACTTTTGGCTACCATAAAAGTGGAAGCAACTATTCTTGAAATTGGCGGTGAAGTCGATATTGAAAAGGGTTTACAAAAGGCAATTGGTGCAAAGGATACCATTGGAGGTATTGTAGAGTGCAAAGTAAACGGCCTGCCAATTGGATTGGGAGAGCCATTTTTTGATTCTGCTGAATCATTGATCAGTCATGCCGTATTTTCAATTCCTGCTGTGCGGGGTATAGAGTTTGGAACAGGGTTTTCTGCGGCCAAAATGTTTGGTAGCGATCACAATGATTCTATTGAGCGTATGGATGGCAAAACCACTACCAATCATGCAGGAGGCATAGTCGGTGGCATCACCAACAGTAATGAGCTTGTTTTTAGAATTGCCATCAAACCCACTTCTTCTACTCCTAAAGTGCAGCAAACCATTAATGTTGAATCAGGGATAGTTGAAGATTTTTCTGTAAAAGGACGGCACGATTTATGCATTGCATTGAGGGTTCCCGTTGTTTTGGAGGCAGTTACTGCATTTGTTCTAGCAGACTTAATGATATTGGAACAACAAATTACTCGTACAATCAACTGATCAAAAATACAGTTCCAATTGAAATAACAGTGGAAATCCCATGGGGAAAAGCATTGTTATTTTGATGATTTTGATTTAAGCCATTGATTGTATGGATGAAAATATTTTCAGGTAAGTTGTTGCAATATTTAATTAATTGGTATGAATAAATTATTGTTTAAATCAAGTGGTCTGCATAAGCCTTTGTATTGTATATTGGTTTTTGTCAGCTTTTTTTATTGTTCACAAACTACTGCTCAACAAAAAGTCAAGCAAAATAAAAAGGGTAGTCATCAATCTTATAGAGATATTAGATATGGGGTGGCAAGCTTTTATGCAGATAAATTTAATGGAAGACCTACTGCAAGTGGGGAAATATTCAGTCAGAATAAATTTACCTGTGCATGTAATGTTTTGCCATTAGGTACAAGGTTAAAGGTTACCAATCTATTAAATGGGAAATCTGTAGAAGTAGTCGTTAATGACCGTCTACACCCCAAGATGCACCGTTTAGTGGATCTGTCAAAGATAGCAGCTAAAAAACTGGGATTTATCTCTTATGGAGTGGCGAAAGTAAAAGTTGAGGTAATCAAAAAGATAAAATAGCGCAATCACTAATTTGCATTTATTTGCCTTAACTGTTCAATAAATTTCTAATAGAATCTTTTATTTGTAATAATTAATTTCCTATTTCGAAAGGCTAGGAGCTATCTCAATAATCATCCACCTACTTTAATTGTTATTTTTGCAATCCTGAAATAATTCATTTTATTACATTTTAACTAGGGAATTGATTGTATGGCAAAGATTGGAATCAATATAGCAACCGGCAGTTTGCAAAAAGAGGAAATTATTGTGGGCATTGATTTAGGAACAACCAATAGTTTAGTTTCTATCATACACCCCGATACAAAAGAGCCTGTTGCATTAAAGGAGCACAATACCGCTTCATTGGTACCCTCTGTTATTTATTTTGATGAATTTGGAAATATTACTGTTGGAGAAGCTGCAAGGGAAAAATTGATTACAGCACCTCAAAATACCATTTTTTCCGCGAAGCGTCTGATTGGAAAATCCTATAACGATATCAAGGACAATGCTTCTTTTTTTTCATACAAGATAATAGATGATAATAAGGATGGCCTGGTAAAAGTTCAAGTGGGAAATAAATTTTATTCTCCAGTTGAGCTATCGTCTTTTATTTTAAAGGAATTAAAACAAAGAGCTGAACATATTTTAAAGACGCCGGTCAACAAGGCCGTTATCACTGTTCCTGCATATTTCAATGATGCACAACGGCAAGCAACCAGAGATGCAGGTAAATTAGCTGGTTTAGATGTGTTGCGAATTATTAACGAACCCACTGCAGCAAGTCTCGCTTATGGACTAGGGTTAGACAAGTCAGTGGAGAAAACAATTGCTGTGTATGATCTGGGTGGTGGAACATTTGACGTATCCATTTTAAAAATCAGCAATGGCATTTTTGAAGTACTTGCTACCAATGGGGATACCTATTTGGGGGGGGATGACATGGATAATTTGATTGTAAAGTATTGGTTGCAGCAATCAGGAATAACAGAAGATGAGCTTAGGTTGAATCAACCATTAGCACAGGCTATTCGACTGAAGGCGGAAGCTGCTAAAATATACTTGTCTAGCAATGATGTTTTTGAAGAAGAGCTGAATGGAGATAAGCTTATTATCACTCGCTCTATTTTTAATGACCTCATTGAGCCATTGGTTGCTAAAACCATTGGTTCATGTAAAGCTGCATTAAAAGATGCTTCATTGCTAGCCAGCGATGTTGAGGTAGTGGTAATGGTAGGTGGTGCAACTAGGGTTCCATTTGTAAAGGAGCAGGTTAGTCAATTTTTTGGCAGACAGGTGAATGACACAGTGAATCCGGATGAAGTGGTTGCTTTGGGAGCAGCTATCCAGGCGGATATTTTGGCAGGAAATAATAAAGAATTGTTACTCTTGGATATTACACCACTTTCATTAGGGATAGAGACAATGGGGGGACTAATGGATGTGTTGATTCCAAGGAACGCTAAAATCCCCCATTCTATTGCTCGACAGTATACCACCTATAAGGATGGCCAAGGAGGGATAAAAATATCGGTATTTCAAGGGGAAAGGGATATGGTGAAAGATAATCGAAAACTGGCTGAATTTAATTTAACGGGAATTCCAGGTATGCCTGCGGGATTACCTAAAGTAGAAGTAAGTTTTTTAATGAATGCGGATGGAATATTGGTGGTTAAGGCCAAGGAGTTGCGCAGTGGTGTAGCTCAAAGTATTGAAGTAAGGTCTCAGCTGGATTTAACGGATGATACATTGGAGCAAATGTTGTTGGATTCCATCACACATGCAAAGGAAGACATTGCAACTAGGGCACTAGTGGAAGCCACTACAGAAGGGGAACAATTATTATCGACCACCGAAAAATTTATTCAAAAAAATGCTGCATTATTAACCAAACAAGAGCTGGTACTTACCGCTGCCGCTATGCAAGCTTTGCAGCTAGCGCTTACTATGAATGATAAAGATTTGGTTCACAGCAAAATTGAAGAATTAAATGATTTATCCAGACCTTATGCGGAGCGGGTAATGGACATGGTAGTGAGTAACGCAATGAAAGGAAAGGCTATTTAAGGATTTGATTTTGAAGGATGAAAAATCGCAAAGTTTCTCTTTAGATTTGAAGATATAAATGGTTATTTCAATTCCATCAGCCTATTTATATATTTCCCAATCATGTCAAATTCTATATTTACTTCATCCCCGATTGATAGGTATTGCATATTGGTATGCTCGAAAGTATAAGGGATAATGGCTACACGGAATGAATTTTTTGTCAAATCAAAAATAGTAAGACTGATTCCATTGATGGTAATGGATCCTTTTTCAATGACCAAAGAAGCAAATTTGGTGTCAAATTGAAATAAATATTCCCAACTCCCACCTTTTTCTGCTATTTCATTACAACTTGCTACTGTATCTACATGGCCCTGAACAAGGTGACCATCTAGCCTACCATTCATTTGTAGGCATCTTTCTAGGTTGATGACCAATTTTTTTTTCCAATGATTCAGATTCGTTTTATGTAGGGTTTCTTGTATTGCGGTAACCTTATGCTGGCCAGGGCGAATTTGCTCTACAGTAAGGCAGACCCCATTGTGGGAAACGCTTTGATCAATAGTAAGCTCATCCGAAATAGCGGATTCAATCCAAAAACTGATATTATTTCCGGAAGTTATCATGTCAGTAACTACCCCTATATTTTCAATAATTCCTGTAAACATGCCGCAAATTTACTTTTTTTATTATTTGGATTTTGAAATTTAAATATTTCTTCTATCTTTGCACTTCTAAAAAAAACTACCAAAGGAGGTATATCAAATGTTAATAATAGATTCTAAAGATTGCGAAAACATCGACAAGGCGCTTAAAAAGTATAAGAAGAAATTCGAAAAAAGCCGTGTGTTACTTCAGTTGAGAGAGCGTCAGGCTTTTATCAAGCCCTCTATCAGACGTCGTACAGAAGTCTTGAAAGCAGTTTACAAGCAGAATATTGCAAGTGGAAAAATAGACATTTAGTCTGTTTGACACGTTCTTAATATTTTTAAACTGATATCCAGTAACTTTGGATATCAGTTTTTTTATGCCGATAACCCATCCATCCGATATACAGGAGTTTCTAAATCACCTTACCTTTCAAAAAAGGTATTCTCCCCATACCATTGTTTCCTATCAGAACGATCTTGCTGGTTTCTTTGATTTTATAGAAATAAAATTTGGCAGTACAAACCTCGATGAAATCAATGCTTCTTTTGTGAGAAGTTGGCTGGCAGAAATGAAGGAATCCGGTATGGAGTCTAAATCGCTTAATCGAAAAATATCATCCCTCAAGTCTTTTTTTAAATACCAGTTAAAGCAGGGTACTGTGCTGACTAGTCCAATGGCGACTATTATTTCACCAAAGGTAAAAAAGCGTTTGCCGCAATATGTTGATGAAAAAGACATCCATACCTTGTTTTCCCATGTTGAGTTTCCCGATACCTGGGAGGGGAAAACCCATTGGTTATTGTTACAGCTTTTTTACAATACCGGTATGCGGCAGGCAGAGTTGGTCAACCTTTTAGAATCTCAGATTGACATCAGTAATAGGAATATTAAAGTGGTCGGAAAAGGGAATAAGGAAAGGGTGATTCCGGTAAGTAAAGAGCTTATTTTATTAATCGAAGCCTACCAGCAGGGCAAAAGAAGCCAGTTTGATAATTTTGATAGTGTAGTTTTACTCGTTAATGCGAAAGGGAAACGGTTGTATCCAAAGTATGTTTACAATGTAGTAAGGCAATATTTGTCAACGGTTACTACCATCGGTAAAAAAAGTCCCCATGTTTTACGACACACATTTGCCACGCATTTAATGAATAATGGTGCGGATTTAAATGCTGTAAAAGAGTTATTGGGTCATAGTAGCCTTGCTGCCACGCAGATATACACCCATAATACGATCGAGAAGCTAAAAGATGTGTATAAAAAGGCCCATCCCAAGGCTTAAAGCTAGCCTATAAGCAATAAATACGGCTGAAAATTTGTCTCGTTAAATTGCATTTCTTTTTTTGCAATTTAAGTTTGAATGAACTAACTTGTAATGGTAAAATAAGGGGTTATCAAATTTAAATCATATCGCCTATAATCTTACCGAATTGATTATTTTTCACACAATTGTTCACTCACCATAAATTAGATCGCCATGAACGTAAACATTCAGACAGTACATTTTGAAGCAGATTCAAAGTTAGTTTCTTACGTAGAAAAGAAAATCTCCAAGCTCCACCAATTTCACGACAGGATAACAAAGGTGGAAGTGTATTTAAAGCTTGATAATGTAGTACACAATATCAAGGATAAAGTAGCTGAGATCAATGTACATATTCCAAAATGTGATATTTTTGTCAAGCATTCTTCTAAATCATTCGAAGAGAGTTTTGATGAGGCACTCGATTCGGTTATTCTTCAAATAAAAAGAAAAAAAGAAATGCTCGCAGCATAGTAAAAGCCCCCGATATCGGGGGCTTTTTTATTGGTGAAAGGGTGGGGGCATCTTTAATTTTCACTTTTTTTTAAAAAATCTATTTCAAAATTTCAGATTTAATCAAATATACCTACCTTTGCCATCCAAAAAATAAGGATGCCTGCTGGCTACCAATTTTACACGGACAGTTCTTATATGTAAGCCGAAGTAGCTCAGTTGGTAGAGCAGCTGATTTGTAATCAGCAGGTCGGGGGTTCGACTCCCTTCTTCGGCTCTGAAGATTTGAAATAAATATTATTATTCGTTTCAGATATTTTTGGGTAGATGGCCGAGTGGTTAAAGGCGACAGACTGTAAATCTGTTCACGTAAGTGTACGTAGGTTCGAACCCTACTCTGCCCACATTTCCTTAGCTCATTTGCATTGATGCAGATAAGCTAAGGAAAAGTTCTTTTAAATGTTGAATAATCATAATTAGCTTAGCGCTAATTTTGCAAGCGGAAGTAGCTCATTTGGTAGAGCGATAGCCTTCCAAGCTATAGGTGGCGAGTTCGAGCCTCGTCTTCCGCTCTTTTATTACCTTCGGGTAAAAGGTTTAAGCCTTTGTAGCTCAGGGGTAGAGCACTTCCTTGGTAGGGAAGAGGTCGTGAGTTCGATTCTCACCAACGGCTCTAAAATGTTATTTATTGAATATAACCTTGATTTGGAGTTCTTCAGGGTAATATTTTTGATTAAGACTCTTTTTAATATAATAAAGTCCATGGTTACAGACGCTAAACGAAAACCGATTTTCAAAACAATTATTAAAAAATAAACAATGGCAAAAGAATCTTTCAAGAGGGATAAACCCCACTTAAATGTTGGTACTATCGGTCACGTAGATCATGGTAAAACCACACTAACAGCCGCTATAACCGATGTTTTGTCAAAAAGAGGTTTAGCGGTGAAAAAAAATTACGACGATATTGATGGTGCTCCCGAAGAAAAAGAAAGGGGTATCACAATTAATACGGCACACGTTGAGTATGCTACAGACACTCGTCACTACGCTCACGTGGATTGTCCAGGTCACGCCGATTATGTGAAAAACATGATTACAGGTGCTGCCCAAATGGATGGTGCTATCTTGGTAGTTGCGGCTACGGATGGTCCAATGCCACAAACTAAAGAACACATTTTGTTGGCTCGCCAGGTAGGTGTACCTCAGATTGTTGTTTTCATGAACAAAGTTGATCTAGTAGATGATCCAGAATTATTGGAATTGGTTGAAATGGAAATTCGTGAGTTGTTAACTTCTTACGGTTTTGATGGCGATAATACTCCAATTATTCAAGGTTCTGCAACTGGTGCTTTGGCAGGAGATGAAAAATGGATTCAAAAAATCAACGATCTAATGGATGCAGTTGATAGTTATATTCCTTTACCTCCAAGGTTAGTTGATTTACCTTTCTTGATGAGTGTTGAGGATGTATTCTCTATCACTGGTCGTGGAACTGTTGCAACTGGTCGTATCGAAAGAGGTCGCATTAAAGTAGGCGAAGCGGTTGAAATCGTTGGTTTGATGGAAAAACCTTTAAACTCTGTTTGTACAGGTGTTGAAATGTTCAAAAAATTATTGGACGAAGGGGAAGCCGGAGATAATGCAGGTTTATTATTACGTGGTATTGAAAAAACCCAAATCCGTCGCGGTATGGTGCTTTGCAAACCAGGTTCTATTACTCCTCATACTCAGTTCAAGGGTGAAGTATATGTATTGAGCAAAGAAGAAGGTGGTCGTCATACCCCATTTTTCAACAAATACCGTCCTCAGTTTTATTTCCGTACTACCGATGTAACTGGTGAAGTTACATTGAATGCAGGAACTGAAATGGTGATGCCTGGTGATAACACATCATTAAATGTTGTGTTGATTCAGCCGATTGCAATGGAAAAAGGTTTGAAATTTGCAATTCGTGAAGGTGGCCGTACCGTAGGTGCTGGTCAGGTTACCGAAATTGTAAAATAAGATAATCATTAGTATCTTTGGATAGAATTAGCTAATTAGCAAATTTGCTAATTAGCTAATTCGTTTATACGGACATGGTGCAACGGTAGCATACGGGTCTCCAAAACCTTTGATCTTGGTTCGAATCCTAGTGTCCGTGCTGATTACTTTGACAAACCATACAAGCCGATAGGTTGTATGTAAATTTTCAGAGTAAGTATTTAATAATTATCAAAAAACAATGATGAACAAACTGACAGCGTATATAAAAGACTCTTATGAAGAGTTGGTTGAAAAGGTAACCTGGCCCAGTTGGGAGCAGTTACAGCAATCTACGATGATTGTGCTGGGTGCTACTATTTTCATTACTGCCATAGTTGGTATAATGGATTTTATAGCGAATGGGTCTTTAAAATTTATTTACTCTTTGTTTAAGTAATATACAATGGAAGAATCAATTGTGCAGGATAAGGAAAGTAAATGGTACGTACTTCGTGTTGTAAGTGGCAAGGAGCGTAAAATTAAGGAATACCTTGATAAGGACATTATTCGTAATGGATGGTCTGATATTATCAAGCAAATCTTCTTGCCGGTTGAGAAAGTTTATAAGGTTCAGGCTGGTAAGAAAGTGATGCGTGAAAGAAACTTTTATCCTGGCTATGTGATGATCGAAGTGGCTGATAAAAAGCTCAATGATGACATGGTGCAGCATATCAGCAATATCAGCAATGTAATGCATTTCTTAACAGATGGAAAGGGGAGTAAGGGAAATGTCATTTCACTTAGAAAGTCAGAGGTGAATAAAATGTTGGGTAAGGTAGATGAAATGGGTGAAGGTGGCGGAATGACAATGAGTGAACCATTTATCATTGGCGAAACAATAAAAATTATTGATGGTCCATTCAATGACTTTAACGGAATGGTAGAAGAAGTGAATGATGAAAAAAAGAAACTCAAGGTGCAGGTGAAGATATTTGGCAGGGCCACACCGGTGGAACTGAATTACATGCAAGTAGAAAAAATAGCATAATATTGAAAAGCCACTTTTTGTGGCTTTTTTCTTTTAAAGCCCATTTGCCCTGATTAGGAAGGTTCAAACCCTTATCTAGTCGACCCTCAAAAAGTTTGGTTACGCGATTTGCCAAAGTAGGTGTTTTGTGCCCTTGAATAAAAAGTGCTTGAAATGTTCAACATCGGCCGTTAAAAAATCAAGGCTGTTTGAGCCAGCGCACCCCATAAAGCAACTTACTCTGCCGGCGAGTTCCTTGATTTTAGGCTGATGTTGAACATTTCAGCCTTTTTATTCGCAGGCTTGATTTTTTTTGTTACTTTTTTGCATCAAGGCAAAAAAGTAAAGGATCGCTATTCCGTTCAGGTTTCCAAGCCTATAAAGTTCCCTTTTTTTACCAAAAAAAACTAATTGAAATGCAAGGTTATTAATCATTCAGTTGATTATCCAGTCGTTCTTTATTGATTCATATTGATCAAAAGCTTTATCGAATGGCACTTTTCAACTTTTTGAGGGTCGACTATCTAGCAATCCTTAAATGATATGTAGCCAAAAAAATCCTGGATTGTCCGGGATTTTTTGTTGAAATAGCAGGTTTTAAAATAAATTCACTTACCTTTGCCGCCCCAAATAGTTCTTGTTAGAATTTATTGAATTGGGAGTGTCGATTATTATCGGCACGCTATCACCAAAAAAAATTATTACATGGCAAAAGAAATTACCGGCTATGTCAAGCTCCAATGTAAAGGAGGACAAGCTAATCCGGCACCCCCAATCGGACCTGCACTGGGTTCAAAAGGTGTTAACATCATGGAGTTCTGCAAACAGTTTAATGCAAGAACCCAAGACAAACCAGGGAAAGTTCTTCCCGTTCTTATCACTGTTTTCGCTGATAAGTCATTCGAATTCATTATTAAAACACCACCGGCAGCCGTTCAGTTAATGGACGCAGCTAAAATTACGAGTGGTAGTAAAGAACCTAACCGCGTAAAAGTTGGTAAAGTGTCTTGGGCTCAAGTAGAGGAAATTGCCAAAGATAAAATGGCTGACCTCAATGCTTTTACCCTAAATAGCGCCATGAGAATGATTGCGGGCACTGCACGTAGCATGGGCTTAACTGTTGACGGAAAAGCTCCTTGGGAAAATTAATTATCAACCACAAAAAATTTTAGAAAATGATTACTAAAAAAAGAAAATTAGCAAACGCTAAGGTTGATGTTAATAAAGTTTATTCCTTGAAGGAAGCTTGCACCTTAGTGAAAGAAATTAATACAACCAAGTTTGACAGTTCGGTTGATTTGCATATCAAATTGGGTGTAGATCCAAAAAAAGCTGACCAGGCTATCCGCGGTACCGTTTCTTTGCCACACGGCACCGGTAAAACCAAAAAAGTATTGGTGCTTTGTACTCCAGATAAGGAAGAAGCAGCCAGAGCCGCAGGTGCTGATTTTGTTGGCCTTGATGAATTTATTACAAAAATTGAAGGTGGTTGGACAGATGTAGATGTGATCATCGCCACTCCTTCTGTAATGCCTAAAATTGGTAAACTGGGTAAAGTGCTAGGACCACGCAATTTAATGCCGAATCCTAAGACTGGAACCGTTACCAATGATGTAGCCAATGCCGTAAATGAAGTAAAGGGTGGTAAAATAGCTTTTAAGGTAGATAAAGTTGGTATCATTCATGCTTCTATCGGACGTGTAAGTTTTGGTGCTGATAAAATTGCAGAGAATAGTCTGGAATTGATTAGTGCCATTGTAAAATTGAAACCATCTTCTTCTAAAGGAACTTACCTTAAAGGAGTTAGTATGGCTAGCACAATGAGTCCGGGTATTTTAATTGATACTAAATCGGTTCAAAATTAATTACGGTAAAAGCAGCATTATAGCTTTTACATAAAATATTTGTTATGACAAAACAGGAAAAAAACGACGTAATAGAAGTATTGAAAGGGAAGTTTGCCCAATACAATAATTTCTACATTACCGATACAGAAAGTTTGACCGTTGCCCAGATAACCAAACTGCGCAGCCATTGCTTTGATAAGCAGGTAGAGATGAGGGTTGCTAAAAACACACTTATCCGTAAAGCATTAGAGAGCCTTGATGCTGAAAAGTATTCAGGTGTATATGATTCTTTACACAATGTTACAGCTCTTTTATTTAGCGAAAACCCTAAAGAACCCGCTTTGATTTTAAGTGGCTTCAGGAAGGAAAGCAAAGGCGAAAAACCTGAATTAAAAGCAGCATTCATTAATGGAGATATTTTTGTTGGCGATAACCAATTGGTTGCCCTTACACAAATCAAAACCAAAAATGAATTGATTGGCGAAGTAATTGGGTTATTACAAGCTCCAATTCAACGCGTATTAGGTGCTTTACAAAATAAAGATGCAGCAAGTGCAACAGAAGTGGTAGCTGAAGCAGCTGCTCCGGTTGTAGAAGTTGCAGTAGAGGCAGCACCCGTTGCAGAAGCAGCTCCAGTGGTTGCTGATGATGCAGTGGCTCCTGATGCAGAATAATTTCAAAAGAATACATCTTGGTGTATCCAATTATATTACCCTGGCCGGATGGGAAAATAAGGCGAAAACAATTTTTTTAAAACTCCGCCGGAGTATATAACAATGAAGGCGGAAAAAATTTAATTATTATGGCAGACGTAAAAAAATTAGCTGAAAGTTTAGTAGGCTTAACAGTAAAGGAAGTACAAGAATTAGCAGAGTTTTTAAAATCAGAGTACGGTATTGAGCCGGCTGCAGCTGCAGTAGTAGTAAGTGCAGGTGGTGGCGAAGCTGCTGCTGTTGAAGAAAAAACATCTTTCAATGTAATCTTGAAAGCTGCTGGTGCTAACAAATTAGCGATTGTTAAAATCGTTAAAGAATTAACAGGATTAGGATTGAAAGAAGCTAAAGATTTAGTTGACGGCGCTCCAAAACCAGTTAAAGAAGGTGTTGATAAAGCAACTGCAGAAGAATTAAAGACTAAGTTGACTGAAGCAGGTGCTGAAGTTGAAATAGCTTAATTTACAAGTTTATTAAAATAGCTTTAAAAGCCGGAGAGCAATCTTCGGCTTTTTTGTTGCCGTTCATGTAATTTCTTTAATAGTGAACCAAGATTGATAAATATTTGTATAATTGATTATTAAAAAAAAACATATGCGAATACTATCAATGCTAGGGTCTGTTATCCTGTTTTCAGTATTTTTCTCCTGTAATACCGCCAATAAGAACCAAAACTATGGTGAGCCCTACTCTTTTTTTGACAAAGGGGGTATGGATACCACCGTAAAGCCTGGCGATAATTTTTTTCTTTACGCCAATGGTCAATGGGTAAAGAGCGCTGTTATTCCAGATGACCAAAGTGGCACTGGTAGTTTTTTTACTTTGTACCAAGAGAATTTAAAAAAACTGAAAATAATCCTTGAGGAGGCAGCAAAGGGAAAAAATAAAAAAGGTAGCCTAGAACAAAAAGTAGGGGATTATTTTTCAAGTGGGATGGATACCCTTACACTTGAAAAAATAGGGGCTAGCCCCCTAAAGCCTATTCTTGCTTCAATTGATGCGGTAAAAAATTACACTGAGTTGGTGAATCTGATCACCTTACTGACCCAATCGGAAGGTAGTGGTTTGATGGGGGTATATGTGGGGGCGGATGATAAAAAAAGTGAAAAAAATATCCTTATTTTATCTCAATCTGGTCTTTCACTACCAGAAAGAGATTATTATTTCAGAAAAGATAGTGCAACATTGGCGGCAAGAAATGGCCTAATAAAATACGCCAATACTTTATTTTCATTAACTGGTGCTGATAGTGTAAGCGCTGCAAAAGAAAGTATGGATGTGCTAAACTTAGAGACTGCCATAGCCGCCGCTCATCGAACGCCCGTAGCATTGCGGGATCCACAAGCCAATTATAATAAAATGAGTATTGCTCAACTGGAACAGCTCTCCCCTAATGTTGGATGGAAGAAGGTGTTTTTAGATATGCACATTACTACCGATAGTGTAAACATTGCCCAGCCAGCTTATTTTAAGGCTTATAGTACATTATTAAAAAGTCAGCCAATTGAGGTTTGGAAGTCAAAGGTGAAGTATGATTATGTTAGCAGAAATGCTTCTTTATTGAGCAAATCTTTTGCATCAGCTGCTTTTGATTTTAGCAAAATATTGAATGGACAAAAAAAGCAATCCGATCGATGGAAGATAATGGTGAATTCGGTAGATAGAAATTTAGGTGAGTTGCTGGGGCAATTATATGTTAAGCAACATTTCACCCCTGAAGCAAAGCAACGAATGGACGAGTTGGTTACGAATTTACAAGATGCATTCAAAAAACGGATTCAACGATTAGACTGGATGTCTGATAGCACCAAAGAAAAGGCGACCAAAAAATTAACTGCATTTTTAAAGAAAATTGGTTATCCGAATAAATGGAAAAATTACGATGATGTAGTAGTTGATCCAGGCAATTATTTCAACAATGTAAAGAACGCTAGTGTTCATCGATACAGCGAAATGATCGCAAAGGTGGATAAATTAGTGGATCGTTCTGAATGGGGGATGACACCTCCAACAGTGAATGCCTATTACAATCCTGGCAATAATGAAATCGTATTTCCTGCTGGTATTCTGCAATTCCCTTTCTTTGATGCTAAAGCAGATGATGCGATTAATTATGGTGGTATTGGAATGGTTATCGGCCATGAAATGACCCATGGTTTTGATGACCAAGGAAGTCAGTATGATGATGTTGGGAATTTAAAAAATTGGTGGGGTAAATCTGATGCGGTTAAGTTTAAAGAAAAAACGGGGGCAGCAGTTCAGCAGTATAATGCATTTACCGTATTGGACAGTTTGCATGTGAATGGGCAGCTAACGCTAGGTGAAAATCTGGCAGATATCGGAGGATTGGCAATTGCATACGATGCTTTTAAGTTGACCAAGCAAGGTCAAGGTAATGTGTTGATTGATGGATTTACTCCTGATCAACGTTTTTTTCTTGGGTTTGCCCAGGTTTGGAGAATTAAAAATAGGGAAGAGCAGGTACGCGCAAGGATAACAACGGATCCTCATTCTCCGGAAATGTACCGGATTAATGGACCTACCATTAATTTTACTCCCTTTTATGATGCATTTGGTGTAAAACCGGGTGATAAAATGTATAAAAGTCCAATAGAAAGAGTTAAAGTTTGGTAAGATGGATAGGGGGAAATGATGGCTTTTTTATACCTAAAAGGCCATTATTTAGCTTTTTTACCATCCTTTTATCAAAAATCAAACCAAAATCCTAAAATATCATTATAGAATTTCTATATTTAAATACTATTCCTTACCTTTGCCGTCCTTTAATTTCGGGTTAGTGGCATTCATCATGTTTACAGCTTGAAAATAGAGAACCTTCTCAGCATTAAAACGTTTTAATTACAATATGGCTGCAACAAAATCATCCGCTGCTCAGCGTATCAATTTCGGAAAAATTGAACTGCTGGCGGAAACTCCCGATTTACTCGGAATCCAGATTCAATCGTTTAAAGACTACTTCCAGTTGGAAACTACGCCAGATAAGCGTAACAACGAAGGATTATTCCGTGTGTTTAAGGAAAATTTTCCTATCACCGACACGCGAAACATCTTTGTACTGGAGTTCTTAGACTATTTTGTTGATCCACCCCGCTACACCATTGATGAGTGTATTGAAAGAGGATTGACCTATGCGGTACCGTTAAAAGCAAAACTTCGGTTGAGCTGTAATGACGAGGAACACGTAGATTTTCAAACCATTGTCCAGGATGTGTTTTTGGGAAATATCCCTTACATGACACCACGTGGTACATTTGTTATCAATGGAGCTGAAAGGGTGGTGGTATCTCAGTTACATCGTTCTCCTGGAGTGTTTTTTGGACAGTCGGTTCATCCGAATGGAACAAAGATCTATTCTGCCAGGGTGATTCCTTTTAAAGGTGCTTGGATGGAGTTTGCTACTGACATCAACAATGTCATGTATGCTTACATTGATCGTAAAAAGAAATTCCCTGTAACCACATTGTTACGCTCTATTGGCTTTGAAACAGATAAGGACATACTGGAATTGTTTGGTATGGCAGATGAAGTAAAAGTTGAAAAGAAAGGCTTGCAAAAATATATCGGCAAACGCCTTGCTGCTCGTGTATTACGTACATGGGTAGAAGATTTTGTTGATGAGGATACCGGCGAAGTAGTTAGTATTGAAAGGAATGAAATCGTTTTGGAGCGTGATACAGTGTTGGATGAAGAAAACATTGACATGATCGCCGAAATGGATGTGAAGAGTGTTTTTGTTCAGAAAGAAGAAGTGAGTGGTGATTATGCTATCATCTACAACACGTTAAATAAGGATACTTCTAACAGTGAACTGGAAGCGGTTCAACATATTTACCGCCAGTTACGTGGTGCAGATGCACCAGATAACGAAACAGCTCGTGGTATCATTGATAAATTATTTTTCAGTGATAAACGCTACGATCTGGGTGAAGTTGGTCGTTATAAGATCAATCGCCGTTTAGGATTGAATTTCCCTATTGAGAAAAAAGTATTAACTAAGGATGATATCATTGCTATCATCAAAACATTGGTTCAATTGACCAATGGAAAGAGCGAAGTAGATGATATTGACCATTTAAGTAATCGTCGCGTACGTACCGTGGGCGAACAGTTATATGCTCAGTTTGGAGTAGGTTTAGCCCGTATGGCACGTACCATTCGTGAAAGAATGAATGTTCGTGACAACGAGGTATTCACTCCCGTGGATTTGATTAATGCAAGAACTTTATCTTCTGTTATCAATTCATTTTTCGGTACTTCCCAGTT
>JBIKOV010000091.1:0-12888 GCA_044357815.1 Ferruginibacter sp.
TGATGTCAATCTTGTCTTTCCATTTCAGCTTAATCCCCATAGAAATAAGGTACTGGTCACCAACATTAGGTATCAATGGACCCTGATTAATGCCGGAAGGATAAGCAGAGTTGCTGAATTTTAAAATAGAAATGGCGGCAGGCTGTATCGTTAGCTTTTTTTGATTTGATAATCGAGGAACTTTCATTAAAGAGTCGATCAGTAAGTAAGACAGCTGATTTGGATTAATACAAAAAGAACGGTTGTTTAGTAAAAAGCTTTCCCTCAAAACACCTGGACCTTGATAGGAATAAAAGGTTTGGGCACGCAAATGTATTTCGGGTGCTACCAGTAGCAACAGGAATAAAGGGATGCTTAGAATTTTTATCATATGTTTAGAACAAAAAGTATTGAACTTTTAAATTAAACTGCATGTTTACAAAGTTTTGTTTTGTCCATTGAAAACCACTCCTGGATACAAAGTCAATAGCAGCCCCCACCAAGTATTTTTTGATCATTTGCTGGTGTGCTATGGCAAACGACCAGTCAGTCCATTTATTGTCATGAAAGCGCGGGTCATGCTGGTACCGCTCAATGCGTAGACTTTGCCTTATTGATTTGGTGCTATAAGTCATCCGGATCGTAGCGGTATTATCTCCCGGCCCAATGCCCCCTCCGATGATTTGATTTTCATTGGTATACCCTTCCAGAACTATACCATGAACGTACCAGTTGCCTGCATTGCGCGCAATTTCACTATTGGTGGGTTCCAATTGAGTAGCTTCCGCTTCTAAGGTGAATCTTTTTTTAGAATCTATGGCAAATACTTTTCTTAGACCTACTAGATAGGCGGCAGCATGGTCGGGGTTTAGCGTGAGGTCTCTTATATTGTATTTGTGATCATTCCATCCAAACTCTCCATATATTTCGGTATTGTATTGCTGAAACAAATAGCGTGCAAATAAATTAACCAACTGGTCACGACTCCTAGCATCTTCAACTACCCCATTGCCGCCACCTGTATTGGATTTAAAAACGGAGGTAACAACAGGCATATATTTTTGAAGAAAACTTCCCTCCATATCTGCATCCTTTTCATAGCGTTGAAACATCCTGTTCATTCCAACAGTAAAGCCTTTGGCAAATATTGGTTGATAAGCAAAATTGATACCGTTAAAATAGCGTTTTTCAAGTGAAAAGGATGGATATAAGGTATTTGGATCTTTATTTTCGAAGGGCAAATTAGCTTTACTGCTGAGCTGTCCACCAATCACCTGAAATTCAAAATGCCCTACCGGAGTTTTAATGGGCTTATTGGTGTGGAAACTAACATGAGGAAAGCTAGGCGCATTATTACTCATCATTAGCGAATTGAAGACTCCTGGACCCCACCATAAATTTTCAGTAGATAGTGAAATACTTAAGGGACTTGGCCCTAATTTTAACCGTATGGCAGACTGACCCAATGAAAACTTTTGGTAGCCTTTTGATAAAATAGAATTGGGAGCTGCCCAAAAATAAGCGGGAATCAATTGCACATTCAGCCACTTGGAGTGAATGGCAGCTCCGACTTTAATCATTTGCTGATAACCTGCGGTCAACAAAAAATCTTCATTATTTCTACCCCAGGCAGAATGAGTGTTGTATTGCTGTTGAATTCCAAGGGGAATAGCAATAAATCGAATCGATTTTTTTTTATTAAAATAGTTACGCTGCTGTTGCTGCAATAGGGGGTCACTAAAATATACAGCGGAATCCAGCGGATGCACTAATACAGGCCTAACAGTAAAAGAATAGGAGTTTTTCAATTTCCCTAAGAGCTGCTGATCACGAAGAGAAAATTCATCTATAGACCCTGCTAAAACTGCGGTTTGGGCCTGTCCATTATAGGTTGTCAACAAAACAAACAACAATAAAAAAATCGCTTTAGTACGCATGATGGTCCATTTTGAAAACATTGACGATTGTTTGTAAAACAATTTGAATGTCGAGCCAAAAACTCCATTGATGAACATAATACAGGTCATATTTTACCCGGGTTTGCATATGTTCAATATCGGGCGTTTCTCCCCTTGCCCCATTCACCTGAGCCCATCCCGTTAGGCCGGGCTTCACTTGGTGACGCAGTCCGTAGCTCTCAATCTTTTCGCTGTACTCTAAGTTTTGCGGTGTTACATGCGGCCTTGGCCCTACCACCGACATATTATCGATTAATACATTCCAAAATTGTGGCATTTCATCCATACTTAGACTTCTGAGCCATTTTCCTACAGCAGTTACCCGTGGATCATTTTTGGTGGCTTGCACAAATTCTATTGCCCCTTCCTCTTTGTGATACATGGTCCTGAATTTATAACAATTCATTTTATTGTTATTGATACCCCATCTTTCCTGTTTAAAAAACACAGGCCCTTTGGAATTGAGTTTAATAAGGATGGCAAGAATTGGAAAAAGCCAGGAACCTATCAGCACTAAAAAAAGAAAACTAAATATTATATCAAAGACCCGTTTTAAAAATTTATTTTCTGATTTATCCAATGGCAATGCCCGCAAGTTGATGACGGGAATTAAACCAATCTGGTTGATTTCAAATGAAGTAGAAGTAAATTGATAATAATTGGGAACGATAAAAGTCTTGATACCATGGGCATCACAGGTTTCTAAAAAGTAGCGGATCAGTGACTCACCGAGCGAAGGCAAGGCTATAATTACTTTTTCTATTTTGTATTGATCCAACACCTTTGCGAGCTCATCCGGATGTCCCAAATAATTGATACCGGTCAATTTTCGATCTTCCTCACTTAAATAACCGATGCAATTGTATCCGTAAAAAAAATTTGCTTTAATGGTCTGGGAAATATTTTGGGTGCTTTCTGCCGATCCAACAATCAATAATTTTTGCAACATCGAGGCGTCATGCAGGTAGTCGTAATGAATTTTTTTTCGAATTAGGTATTTCAACGATAGCTGAATAAAGCCAAAAATAATTTGAAAGCAAAGCAGAAAGCTAATGGGAAGGGACAGTTTTTTATTATAAGCGTATAGGAAAGCTGCAATTAAAATAAACTGGATGACGAGCGTATTGAGTACGATTACAATCTCCTCCACATATTTATTGGAAATCCTGTCTTTATATAATTTGGTGTTGGCAGCGGCAATAAACCAAGAAAAAAGCAATACCAGCAACAGGAGTAAGACATTTTGAACAGGGCCATCCAATAAATCAGCCAAAAAAAGCTGCACCAGCTCAAAAGACAATATCAGCGTAAATGCATCAATGATTCTTCGTTTTTCGTGAAGGCGGAGAATGATATTTTTGTTCATTAATGGGTGTGTTTCAAGAATTTGCAAATTAATCAATTTTTTCCAGCTGCACTTGCAGCCGCCCCTTTATATTTGTATTGACTCGCTAATTACTCAAAAGGCAGTGTGCTATGGTATGGTTCTGGGTAGTTTTCGAGTAAATGATTCTCGAAGCCAGGTTGCTCGTTGAGTCAATTATAGGCATTGAATGATGCAAATCCTTCTAAAATAAGAAATCATTTATTTCTATAAAATGTCATTAAATTTGACATTCATATTCTAATATTAAATAATTCTATGATTCATTTCGATGTCTTGGAAAATAATTTAGATGCTTTAAGGGCTAATTATCTGGCTGCGCAACCTTTTCCGCATTTAGTGATTGATAATTTTTGTGACGAAGAAAAATTAGCTAAAGCCTATGATGCAATTCCTGAATTAGAAAACAAAAGTAGGGACTATGCTTTTGCAAATAATAAATTTGAAAAATCCAATTATAAAATCATTGCTCCAGAATTAAGTGAACTGTATGATGATTTAGCATCGGACCGTTTTAATAAAATCCTTTCATTTATCGTAGCAAAACAAATATTTGTTGATCCTAAAAATCATGGTGGTGGACTGCACCAAGGAAAGAAAAATAGTTTTCTAGACATGCATTTAGATTTTAATTATCACCCCATTCATAAAGACTGGTATAGAGAATTAAATCTTTTACTCTATTTAAATAAAGGTTGGAAAAAAGAGTACAAAGGGGAATTGATAATAAAAGATTTAAGAACAGATGACCAGCTTGAAATCGATGTGCCATTCAATAGAATGATTATTCAACAATGTGCACCCTATGCGCTTCATGGATACGATATGACTAATTTTCCTGACGGGAAATTCAGGACATCTATTGCTACTTATTCCTATCAAATTCATAAAAGACATCTTGAAAAACCAAGGACTACAGATTGGTTTCCAAAAGAAGATGCGTCTTTTTTTAAAAAGCAGCTAGCCAAAAATTACAATTTTTTAGTACAAACTAAAAATAAATTATTTGGGAGCAGCACTGCTAAAAACCAGTAATTTTATTTGGAAGATTTATTGATTCAATGTTGGCTGAAAACGAACTTGAATGGGCGTTGAGTATTTGATCTAAAAGCGATTTACCCCTGCAGTTAGGTTTTATTTCTTTTTTTTATTTCGGCAATTTCAGTAAATACCTCCATAATTTCATTGGCCGATTTTTGCCAGCTGTAGTTTGCGGTAACAGCTTTTTGCTTTTCTACGATCCTTTTTCTTTCCTGCTCATTATTTAACAGAGAGCCCATTTGAAGCGCCATTTCAGCAATATTAAATGGGCCAAAATAAATAGCACCGTCTTTGCATATTTCAGGTAAGCAGGTATTATTGGCTGCAATAACGGGCAGCTGAAAAGCCATTGCTTCCAACGCCGGTAAGCCAAAACCTTCATTATAGGAAGGGAAAACATAGGCCAGTGCATGCTGATAAAGCGTACTTAAGTCCTCATCACTCAAATATCCGGGTAAGTGGACACAATTGGTTAACCCATATTTTTTGATGGCTTCTTTTACAGCCAAACTATCATCACTAAAAATCGATCCCCCTGCTTGGCCAACTAAAATCAAATGAATCAATTCTTGTGGATGGGCTTGTCTTACCATTTCAAATGCTTCAATCAACCGAACCAGATTTTTATGCTTGTTGAATGCTCCTACATGCAAAAAATAGGGGCAGCCCTCTAATCCTGCAATTGGATGGGGGGCAGGGCTTTTAATTTTTTTCTCCAAACTTTTTCCAGCTTCGTACACCACCCTAAAATGCTCCTTGGGTAGCTGAAGACAGGTTGAAATGGTACTAAGTGAATAGTTGGAGGGTACAATAATCCTTTCCGCTTTTTTAGCACCCTTCACTGCTATTACATGAAAAAGCCATAACCAGATTTTATTATAATGGGTAGGGTATTCCCAAAAAAAAGCATCATGAAATACCACCACATTTTTAAATCGCAACCGAACCAGCGGAAGAAAGTAATCGGTGCAAAATAAAATATCACATCCCTTTGAAAAAGCTTTTACCGGCAAAATAATTTGTTTCCACACAAAAAACAGAATGTGCTCTAAGAATTTATGCAAATAAGATTTCCCTGTCAGCACGGGCAATGGATCATGTAAATAAACAAATCGAATGGAAGCTGTTGGATATTGTTTGAACTGTTCTATTAATTCAGATAAATAGGTTTTAGTACCCGTAGACGCTTTCAGTAAATCTCTGCAATCAATACCTATTGTAAGTGTTTTTTTCATTATTTAATTATGCCTGTAGTGATTCAACCTCAGCAGCAATGCAAGCTTCAAATTGGGAGATTGAATAAAGGCGCTGAAAACGTTGTTGCCCCGCAATTCCCATTTCTTTTCGCAGGCTTTCATTTTGGGCCAGCGCAAGAATATGAGCGGCTACTGTTGCTGCATCTTGTAAAGGTACTAAATAGCCGGTAAGCCCATGCACTACCGATTCGCAAGCGCCACCCTGCTCAGTAGCTACAACGGGTTTTTGAGCAGCCATTGCCTCTAAGATTACAGTAGGAAAAGGATCTGGTTTACCCGACGGCAGAACAAAAATATCCAGCCCATTCATGATCAATGGGATATCAGTTCTATAGCCTAGATCCGTTATGATACTATCTATGCCTAAATGTATTTTTTGTGCATTCAGTTGCTCATACAGATATTCATACCCAGTATAAGCATCCCCTACCATTACAAAATGGCAGTTATGTGGATGCTGATTAATTGCTGCGGCAATTTCTAAAAAATAATCTTGTCCCTTATACAAGTTCACGCGGCCAACCATTCCAACGAGGATTTTTTCTGTTGGCAGCTTCAATGAAGCCCTGAAATCCTTCGGTGGATTAATAAAGTCACGGTCATCGATGCCATTATAGAGCAGTACCAGTTTATTTGGGTCAACCTTACTGCTCCAATTATCGTAAACGGCTTTGGATACAGCAATTACTTTATCACTACACTGATTAATCAGCCAGCCAAAAAAACGATGTTGAAAACTTTGAGCGGGTAAAATTTCATGGATATGCCACACGTTTTTAATTCCCAATAATTTAGAAGCGATGCCACCAATAACAACAGGTACAGCATTGGTATAAATTAGATCAATCTTTTGCTCCCTGCAAATTTTTTTTATAATAAAAAATGATGTGAATAATAGATTTAATCTATTCGCCAAGCCTAGAATGGATAAATATTTTTTTCTTAAAATACCTAAACGGACGATTCTTGTAGGAATATCAATTTTATTAAATTCTTTTACCAGTGGGCCATCTTCAGAAAGCAACACCTGAAGCTGGTGTCCGTCCTTCTTTAATTTGTGGGCAGTTTGTAAAAAAATCCTTGAAGCCCCATAAAGATCCGAAGACCCGTTGAGTAATAAGATATTCATGAAGGTGGGTATTGATTTAATTAGGCGAACTACTTAAAAATGGTCTTCGCTTAATTAGTTTAAATTATTGGCAAATATACGCTTACTAAAAAAGCCACTCAGTAAAATCCTTTTTCAATTAATGGCCTTTCAATTTTTTAATTCCTTCGATTACGAAATCTCATTTTCGTTCATCTCAATTTTTGAAAATCCAGGGTCTTTACCTACTGTTTTAAATAATTGATAATAATGGTCGATTATTTTACTCCAAGTATAATCAGCTAAAGCAATTGTTTTCATTTCATTTCCAATTGCTTTTAAGTCCAATGTGTCAATGTTATTTATCAAGTCAACTAGGCTTTTTTGATCCTTAAAATATACCGCCTTATCTAGCGTTACACTTTCATTGTAAGTGGATGAGTAAGCAGCAATGGGTAGCCCTAAATACATCGCTTCTACCAGTGATGGATTGGTACCACCGGCAGTGTGCCCGTGCATATAAATCTTACAATTGCTTCTTAATTTGTTCAGTGCAGTTGGCTCATAGATGGCATCGAGCATGTGCAACTGCGGTATAGATTGATATTTTTCTCTAATCTTTCTTCCAAATGAAGAGCTGCTCCAATTTCCTACTAATACAAACGGCATGGAGGTTTGTGCAAAACTTGCCAACAAAAGTTCAATTTGGTTGTCAGATTGAATGCGGCAAACACTAAAAGCATAAGGGTGTTGAAGAAAAGGGTATTGTTCAATATCCTTTGCTGTAAGGGCTACCGGGAAAGCCTGGTCGCCTCCATAAGCAATCATTGTGCTTTTTTTATGATAATTGCTCTCAATATAATGTTGAATTGCTCTATTATCGGCAACGATATGGGGGATGTTTTTTACCAATAAGCCTTCCGAAATATGAATGACTTTTTTAGCTGGCAATGCCCATTTATTTCGTTTCCAGTCTAAGCCGCCAAAATTGAGTATTATTTTTTGTCGCTGTTTTTTGGATAAAAACGGAAGCAGGTATCCGGCACCCAGGCCCAGCAATAGCACCACGTCATTTTTTTTCACTGCTTCATATAGTGAAATCATGTCATATAGCATGCCGGGAAAACCATGTGAACTAAAGGGGATATAGCGGAGGGATGATTTGCAAAACTGGCTAGGCCTATTGGGCTGATCAATTGATGAACAATAAATGGTCATATCGATTTGGTCAGACAAATGTTCTGCTAAGAAGGTGGCCAAAGTTTCAAATCCACCATAATGATTTGGTACACCCTGCGTACCAACAATTGCTATTTTCATGCGGATCATACGGTTTACTTCAAATTTTTACTGTTTTCACATTTTGGATCATTGATATAAAATTCCCGGTTAGCAACCAGGTATCAATATTCCCCTCGTATGCAATACTTAATTGCCAATCCAAATTATCTGTCAATTATGCTGGTTTATTACAATTTGTTTTGCTAATCCTAGAAAAACTGGTTGCGCTGGTTAGCATAATTGCATTTATCTGTATAATTTAGTCTAGTACACCCTTAACGCCATCATAAATACCTCGGCTTACAGATTTTAATTTGACCATTCGCCCACGGACAGCAAAGTAAAACATTATACTTAAATAATAGAAAAATAAAACAAATAGGGTGCTTGGCCACTGATACCATTTGGTCCAAAGTCTTAAAAACCAAATATGGTTTCTGCTGTTAAAATAATGAACGATTGGATTTGCAAACCCTTCTTTCCCCTTTACCTTCGATTTATTGGCACTGCCAGCTATATGGTAAATGACAGATTGAGGATGGAATATTAGCTTAAACCCCTTTAATCGGATGCGAAAAGAAAGTTCTACATCTTCATAGTAAGCAAAAAAAGACTCCTTTAATTGCCCAGTTTCTTTTAAAATGGAAGTTCTGATCATAAAGGCACATCCAGTAATCCAATCCACCTGCTGAAACTGGCTTTGCAAAACTCCCTCCCTTCTCATGTATCTTTTTGAGTAGGTCCAGCCTAGCCAACCTAAGAAGTAGGATCCTCCATTCCATATTTTTTTTCTATCGTGGTTAAAGAAAATTTTAGGCTGAATCGCTCCGGCATCGGGATTCAATTCCATATAGTTGACTAGTTGCGATAAAAAATCGGGCTCCACAAAGACATCGTTGTTTAGCATTATCGCATATTGGAATTGCTGTTCAATAGCATAGCCGAATCCCCGGTTGTTACCTGCTGCAAAACCTTCATTGGTAGGTGACGAAATTAAAATGATCTTGGGAAAACTGGTTTTTAATAAATACCCTGATCCATCTACAGACCCATTATCCACCACAATGATTTCGAAATTGGGATAGTCGCAGAGCTGAAGGGATTGAATACAATTGAAAGTATGCTCAAAACTGTTCCAGTTTAAAAGTATGACGGCAACCTTAGGGGACATTCAATTTCTTTTTTTGAGTAAATGCTAAGTAAATCAATAAGCAACTACCTTCAATTGCTACGGGATACCATCCCAGTGCCTGGCTATTGGAAAAGCGAACCAATACAAATGAAATGATGAATGTGGCAGCTAAAATAAGTATAGAAATAATAAATAGGGATTTATATCCTTTCTCCAATAGAAGCGTTAATACATTATTGGCATTTAATGCCACTAAAAGGGGTGCAAGACAAAACATTTGAACAAATACCTCGGTGGTATCACTTTCTTTTTTAGTGATCAAAAATACAATGGTTTTGGCGCCAAAAAAAATCAGTAAGGCCGTAATTCCAAAAAAAACGGCATATATCTTTTGTAGGGAAAGTTTAAATGCAAACCAACTTCCTGGCGATTGATGAAAAAGCCTTGCCGCATGGGGATATACGGCATTTGAAAACGAAGCCACCGCTTGTCGGCAGGCAGTTAATAATTTATCCACCAAAGCATAGGCTCCCAAAGTGCTGGCAGATACATATCCTGCAATCGCAAATAAAAAAATCGACTGCTGAAGGGATGCTGCAGTTCCATTGAACATGATGTAAAAGTTTTCCCTAGCTAACTTCAGCATGGAGCCCTTTGTAGGTAGGATAACTTGTAGGGATTCCTTGTAATGAATAAAAATGCATATGATTATATAGTACAATACCATTGGTGAACCAAGGATCACATTAATCCAAGCAGCCTGTTGTTGGTGTAATGGAATCAGTAAAATAAGTAATAAAATCAACGATTTAACAACGATGCTGCCCCAACTGAGCCATTGTATTTTTTCTTTGCCAATAAGGAAATATAATGGGTTAAAGACTTCAGCCAGAATAAGTGGAATAGTACCTAACCAAATCCAGAAAGAGAGTTCGGTATGTAAAAAAAACATCCATACCATCATTGGCAAAAGGATACAGGCTGCCAGCAATCTGAAGAATAAAATTTTGTAAAATATCTCGGATAAAAAGGCCTTATTATCTAAATTATTGGCCACGTCTTTGATGGCCGTTTGACTGGTGCCATAATTGGCTACACTTGCAATAAAAGTGGCAAAGCTGGCAGCAAGTGCCACCTGTCCGAAGGTTTCAATTCCATATTTTCTTGAAATGATGGGAATGAGCAATAGTTGCAAAATAATACCTGATGCCTGAAAAACCCCTAGGTTGAAAAAATTTTGTAAAATAGGGGCAAACGACCAACGTTTGAGGGATTTCATACGTACTCTTATATATTAATTTGAAGGGCTAATCTGTCAATTTTCCGCCAAGCTTACTATTTTCACATAGTATTAAATTCTTATGCGCTAACATGGTTCGGTGAGTAAAAATAGGTTATTGTATCCAAAATGTCACCTTCACAATAGGAGTATTTCAATATAGATATGGCAGCTTTTCATACCTCATTGGATTGGGCTTTAATTTTTTACGAATCAAATATTTGCGGGAGCCCCCAACTTTTTTTAATATAGTCGCTAAGGATTGATATTTTTGTCCTTATATAAAGATTATTACCATGCATTCCATCCTTATAACCGGCGGCGCCGGCTTTATCGGTTCACATTTAACTCGGTTATTTGTGACCAAATACCCGCAATATAAAATAGTAAACCTTGATAAGCTCACCTACGCAGGCAACCTTGAAAACCTGAAGGATATCGAAGCTGCCCCCAACTACCAATTTGTTAAAGGGGATATTACGGATCTGCCACTTTTAAAGCAACTGTTTGAGGATCACCAATTTACAGCAGTATTGCATTGTGCAGCAGAAAGCCATGTAGATCGCTCCATCACCGACCCGCTGGCCTTTGTTACCACCAATGTAATGGGAACCGGCGCATTGTTGCAGACCGCCAAGGAGTTTTGGAAAAATGACTTTACTAACAAAATATTTTACCATATCTCAACAGATGAAGTATATGGTTCCCTGGGAGCGGAGGGTTTTTTTACCGAACAAACCCCCTACGACCCGCGTAGTCCCTATTCCGCTTCCAAAGCTTCTTCCGATCATTTGGTGCGGGCATTTTACCATACCTACCATTTGCCGATAAAAATTTCCAACTGCAGCAATAACTACGGGCCCTACCATTTTCCAGAAAAATTAATTCCGCTTTGTATTCATAACATTATCAACCATAAACCCCTGCCAATTTACGGGAAAGGCGAAAATATCAGGGATTGGCTATATGTAGAAGACCATGTACGCGCCATTGATACCATCTTTCACGAAGGTAAAATAGGGGAAACCTACAATATCGGAGGCCACAATGAATGGACCAATATTGATCTGGTAAAGGAACTTTGCAAGCAGATGGATCTTAAACTAGGACGTGTGCAGGGAGAGTCTGCTCAATTAATCACTTACGTAAAAGACCGTGCCGGGCACGACCTTCGCTATGCCATCGATGCCACTAAGTTGAAGAATGAATTGGGCTGGTTGCCCTCCCTCCAGTTCGAAGAAGGGATCTCCAAAACCATCGATTGGTACCTTTCTAACACAGAATGGCTGAACCATGTTACCAGTGGGGATTATCAGCGTTATTATGACCGACAATATGCTGGTTAGGGTTTTTGGATTGTTGGAGTTTTTAATTTTGAGTTTAGAAGTTTAGTTTGGGGTTTTTGGATGGATGGAGTTTTTAATTTTTAGTTTAGAAGTTTAGTTTAGGGTTTTTTGGATGGATAGAGTTTTTAATTTTGAGTTTAGAAGTTTAGTTTGGGGTTTTTGGATGGATGGAGTTTTTAATTTTTAGTTTAGAAGTTTAGATTAGGGTTTTTGGATGGATAGAGTTTTTAATTTTGAGTTTAGAAGTTTAGATTAGGGTTTTTGGATGGATGGAGTTTTTAATTTTTAGTTTAGAAGTTTAGATTAGGGTTTTTGGATGGATAGAGTTTTTAATTTTGAGTTTAGAAGTTTAGGGGTTTAGTTTTTTAATAAAAAGTACATTCATTTTTTATTACATTTGAAACCCATGAAAGAATACTCATTTGAAAAATTGGAATGTTGGCAGCATGCTCGGAGGTTGGCTGTTTGGACTTATCAGTCTACTGAAAATTTCCCTGAAAAGGAAAAATACGGTCTAGTGAGTCAAATGCGAAGGGCCGCCATTTCGGTAGCATCGAATATTGCAGAGGGAACATCTCGTAAAACAGCCAAAGATCAAGCACATTTCAGTACCATTGCATATGGAAGCAGTATTGAACTATTGAATCAACTCATTATTACCAATGATCTTGACTATATTTCAAACCAATTGTATGATCAAGGGAGGGAACTAGTAGAAAGGCAAACCCTATTAATTTCCGGCCTAAGAGCATCACAAAAGTAAAATAAAGTAAAATAAGAGGCCCAAAACTAAACTCTAAACCTCTAAACACCTAAACCCAAAGAAAAAAGGGACAACAAGTTAAAGGCCCCAAACTAAACCCAAACAAAAAAGAGCCAATAAGTTAAAGGCCCCAAACTAAACCCAAAAATAAAGAGCCATCAAAATAAGGAGCCCTAAACTAAACTCTAAACACCTAAACCTAAATAGAAAAGAGGCAATAAGTTAAAGGCCCCCAACTAAACCCCTAAACACCTAAACCCAAACAAAAAAGAGCCAATAAGTTAAAGGCCCCAAACTAAACCCTAAACACCTAAACCCAAACAAAAAAGAGCCCTAAACTAAACCTCTAAACAACTAAACCCAAACAAAAAAGAGCCCCAAA
>JBIKOV010000092.1:0-12850 GCA_044357815.1 Ferruginibacter sp.
TATAAAAGCAACTATCAGTGAGGCGGACAATGTAAAAATGAGCATGGTGGGCAGATAGACCATAAACTTACCGATGATTCCCGGCCAAAAAAGTAAGGGGAAAAAAGGTGCTAGGGTAGTAAGCGTTCCAGCTAAAACGGGCAGCCAAACTTCACCTGCTGCCATTCGGGCGCTATTTTGAGCATTTATTTTTCCATTACCTTCTACGAAAATACGATGCGTGTTTTCAATTACAACGATAGCGTCATCTACGATAATTCCCAGACCAAAAAGCAATGCAAATAAAACGATGAAATTTAATGTAACATGGGCGCCTACAATCATATCAGCAGCAGGCAAAAACATAAATGCCACAAACATACTGAGTGGTACACTTAGGGCAACAAAGAATGCATTGGTAACCCCCATAAAAAACATCAAGATGATCAACACGAGTATAAACCCAATCACAATAGAATTAACTAGGTCATGAAAGGAAGTCCTGGTTTGCTTGCTTTGATCACCAGTGATTACCACCTTCAGGTCTTTCGGAAAATCTTTCTCCAGCATTTCTTTAACAATGGCCTTAACGCCATCACTAGTTTCAATTAAGTTTTCACCTGCACGCTTGATAATATTCAGCGTGATTACATTTTGGCCATTCAGCCGCGCAAAACTTTCCCGCTCCTTAATCGTATCAATTATTTCAGCAATATCCTTTAGGTAAATTGGATAGCCGGATGTATTTCTAACTAATACTTTTTCAATATCCGCTGCAGTTTTAAACTGCCCCTTTAACTGAATATTTCTGCGCATATTCCCCATATCCAAAAGGCCTCCACTGATATCCAGATTTTCTCTACTCACTGCATTAGCAATATCATCGTAGGTAATATTGGCAGCCTGCATTCGGTAATTATCTACATTGATTTGAAACTCACGCTCTGGAGCACCTACAAGGTCTACTCGATTTAATTGCTTCAACTCTTCTATCTTATCCATTAGAGCAGATGCATATTTTTCTAACCTAACCAGATCATATTTACCGCTTACATTTACATACATGATGGGCTGCTCACTTAAACTAATTTCTAGCGCTGTTGGCTCCTGGGTAAGATCTTTTGGTAGATCTTTTTTGGCCTTATCAATGGCATCCTTTACTTTCTGCAGCGCTATTTCAGTTTTTGAACTTGTTTCAAACTCTACTGTAATGGCAGAATAATCTTGCTGAGAACTACTGGTTACTTTTTTTATTTTAGCTCCTGTGATCCCTTTGATCTGTTTTTCGATAGGCTTGGTTACTAGATTTTCGATATCCCTTGGCGAATTGCCTACATAAACCGTTTGCACATAAATGGTAGGAATTACAATGTCTGGAAACTGCTCCTTGGGCAATGTTACAAATTGGTAAACGCCTGCCATCGTTACAAATAACGTCAGTAAATAAATGGAGGTTTTGTTTTTAATACTCCAAGTGGAAGGTCCAAATTCTTTAAACTTTTTCTTTAAATTGTCTAATCCATTCATACAATAAATTTTATCGCTTTTCCTCAAGCAGCTGGGCGTGGAAGGAAAGATTTTTTATTCCCCTTTCTCTAGAAAAGTAAAGGAGAACATACAGTTATGATTAAAAAACATAGTTGTCATTGCATCGAATAGCACTTATTCCCGCTACTCAATATGTACCCAAAGTCCTTGATTGAAAATTGATCATAAAGACCCATGATTCATTCTGCAGCTATTTAAGGGTTACAGACTGACCTTCATATAAACTTTGAAAACCCGCTGTCACTAGCACATCGCCAGCCTTTAACCCTGACTTCACTTCCAACATTTCTCCGTTGATGAGACCAATGACAACAGATCGTTTACGTGCCACCAGTTTTCCAGCTTCAGTAGATGCCAGCATTACAAATTTTCCAGTTTCATCGTTTTGCAAAGTGCTTATTGGTATGCTAATCGCATTGGCTGCTGTATAATCCTTTATTTTCATGAGTGCAATCTGGTTGGGTTTAATCATAGGGTCAGAAGGTAGTTTTGCCTCTACAATAAAGCCCCTTGACAATGGGTCAATAGAAGCACCTATGAACGTCAGCTTTCCGGAAAATGTCTTGTTAAGATCCTGCACCGTTGTTTCAACCGGTGCGCCCTTTGATACATTGACCAAATAATTTTCAGGAATATTTCCCACCACTTTAAGTAAGCTGTTATTTACAATTTTAATCTGCGCCATACCGAGTGCACTCATCCCTTGAAAAATTTCGCCGACTCTTATATTGACTTCATTGGCAACCCCATCCACATCACTTACCACATTGGTAGTATTAAGTTGCTCTTGAATTACTTTAACATTTTCCTCCGTAGCTTTTAATTGATTTTCTAATGTAGCAACATTGTTTTTGGCTGTTATCAGCTGTACTTCAGAACCAATGTTTTGGTCCCATAGATTTTTTTGTCGTTGGTAAATGTTTTTAGCGAACGCTAATTGTGTCTTTATGCTTTCGATTCCCTGCAAGGCAGCCGCTACATTCTGACGGACAATTGCGTCATCGAGCTTCAATAGCAATTGGCCCTTTTTTACATAGCTACCCTTTATTACAAAAATAGCTTTCACCTGTCCGGGAGCACCCCTTGGTGTAATGATGCTGGTATTTTCCGCATCAATTTTTCCTTGTAATTCAATGAAATGATCAAAATTGGCAAGCTGTAAGGTCTGCACTGATATCAACTTGGCTTTTTGTGCATTCGAGTTTGCTGGATCCATTAGACTGATCTCTCCCTCCATTTTTTTTATCTGCTCATCTAACTTTCCTTTTTCAGTTTTTAATTTTTCGAGTGCTGCTCTTTTCTCGCCTAATGCTACTCCATTGTTGGTATTGCTGCTACCACAAGAAGATAATAACATGATTGCAGCCGAGCTGAGTACTAAATATTGCTTCATCTATTTTTATTTATTTTATTTATTAGTCGTTGTTGATTACTATTTTCTATTTTTTAGCTAGTTCCTTTACAAGCATTCATTATAGTTTTCCGGCTGCTTTTAAATAATCGATTTTTGCTGAAATGGCATCGTACAAAGCACCGTAATAATTATTTTGAGCCACTTTTAATTCGGTTTGGGCATTGTAAATTTCCTGGTTGCTTCCCAATCCCTCCGCATACTTCTTTTGTGTTATTCTAAAAACATCCTCTGCCAACTGTATGTTTTGCTTTTGCGCATCAGCAGTAAGGATAGCCGATTTCATTTTTATTCTTGCCTGAATCACTTCATTGTCCATGGACTCTTTGGCCTGTTGCAGGCTATTGTTTGATTTTTCGAGTGTTAATTTAGCGCTGGCGATTTTTGACCTTCTAGCAAATCCATCAAAAATGGGAACCGCTATTTTTAATCCGATTAAAGAAGTAGTAAACCAATCTCCCTTATCGAAAAAATTAAATGTGTTTCGCTGCGCATTTTTTGAATAGGATCCAATAGCAGCAACCGTAGGTATTCTACTTAAATTATATCTTTTAACATTGTAACCATTCATTTTTGCCGCTAGGGTAAATAACTGAATTTCTTTTCGATCCGTATAATTAACGGTCTCCTCAAGAATATTGGATTTTAATTCTTCTTCTGTTAAAGAATCAGTAAGTACTAGCTCCTCTTTTTGAGGCATACTCATTAAAAACTTCAGACCTGCATTGCCAGCAGATAGTTGATTAATTACCTTTTCCTTTTCAGTAGAAAGATTATTAAGTTGTACCACCAATTTGTCAACATCTAATTTTTCTGCAAATCCATTTTTATAAATTTCCCTTGTATCCAATAGCAGTTTTTTGAAACGGACTATATTAGCTTCTAAACTCGCTAATTGACTATTACCTACTACCAATTGATAATATATTTTATAAATATTCGCTTTAATCTGCTCTGCCGTTACTTCTGCAGATTTTGTTGCCAGCGCCATTGCTGCAGCTCTTGCCTGTAGTCCTACAAACACTTGCCCATCAAACAACAGTTGCGAAAAATCAAGCCCTGCGCTTGTGGTCCATGGTGTTCCGAATTGAAGTGGAAGGTTGCCAAAATTTCCTCCATTGGGGCTGGTGATGGTATTGCCGCTTCCATTTTTCACCCCTTCATCTTTTAAAACTTTATAAGTTGCAGGTGATATGAAATTAGGGATAGATTGAACGGGCACGTTGAAATAGTGAACTGTAGTGATACTTCCATTTATTTGAGGAAAAGCAGCTGCGGTTATTTCACGGTTGGTTTGTTCTTGAATCTTAATATCGATCAGCGCATTTTTTACCTGAACGGCATTTTTCAACCCGTAATCAACCGCCTGTTTTACCGAAAATGCATTCTTTGTTTGTGCAGTTGAAAACTGTACTAACATTAGTAAAACAAGACTTGGCAGTATTGCTTTGCTCATTCTATTTTTTCTCATGATTCATTGGTTTAATTCGCTCTTGTAGATATTGATTGATTAGTTTGTATCCTTTAGGGGAAGCTAGTCCAAAGAGGAAGTGTATGATAAATTCTTCCTCTATTTGGGCAAGGTTGAATTTTAGTTTGTTATGAAATTCGGGCTTAAAAGGAAGCGTAATGCTTTCGAGCCGATATCTTGCCAAAATGTCTAAATTGATATCCTCGCGGTAAAGACCTTCCTGGATACCCCTTTGCATATTTTCACGTATGGTAGAATATAAATAGCCGTCTTTGTACTGTTGAAATTTAAGAAAGGCTTTTTGATGGTACTTGTGCATATCGTGAATCAAAGAAGGATTCATAGCGCTAAATAAAGCCACTACCATATCTAGTGCAAGAAAAATTTCATGCACCGCATTGATGGAGGATTGCCGATATTGCTCACAATTACTTTCATTACGCTCTAGCTCTTCGCTGATTACCGCCACAACTAGGTCGTCTTTATCGGCATAATACTGGTAAATTGTCTTCTTACTCATACCCAAACTGCCTGCAATATCATCCATGCTGACACTACGGAGCCCATATTGCATAAAAAGGGCATGTGCTTTTTCCTTAATTCTTACTGCGACTGCTAAATCTGACATAATGAAGCGTAAAACTACGGAAACTATTTTTGTAACCAAGGTTTCCGTCAAGTTTTTTTTACTTCTTGGTATTTTTAACTTCCCCCCGCAGTTCAATGGGTTACCTTTGAAGTGTAAATCAGGCGAATTTCAAATGGTCAACCACCTATAAACAGTTACTCATGAAAAAATCTTCGGGCTATAAAAAATTAATTCAGTTTTTTTTACAAGGGTTATTGATACTAGCGCCAATTGCTATTACCTTTTGGACTATCAGCAGCTTGTTTAACTTTGTGGATGGCATTTTACCCAATCTAATGAATGGCATCATGCCGCACTTAATGACCGATGCCCAGGGTAATATGAAGCGCATCACCGGACTAGGTTTTGTGGTAGTTATCTTGCTAGTAATTTCTGTAGGCTATGTTTCATCCAACTATATTGGAGGCAAAATTGTAGATGCCTTTGACAAATTGCTAGAAAAAACACCTGGTATCAAATTCATTTATTCTACCCTCAAAGACTTTTTTGATGCTTTTGCTGGTGAAAAAAAGAAGTTTACGCAGAATGTATTGGCTAACGTAGATGATAATGATGTGTGGCGGGTTGGATTTATTACACAAGACAATATGGAAAAATTTGGATTCCCCAATTACGTGGCCGTTTATATTCCGATGTCCTATTCGGTAGCGGGAAATGTATATATTATACCAAAAGAAAGAATAAAACCTATTACCAATATTAGCGCTGCTCAAACCATGAAATTTGCAGTAAGTGGGGGTGTTACCGATGTAGTAGACAGCACTCCTTTTGCCCAGGCCCACCAAGAAAATGAACCACCACTGCCTGTTTAATCATACAGTCAATTTTATCCGAACGGAAAAAATTAATATGTCATTTTACTTGCATGCAGCCCCAAGCCTACTTAATTTAAAGGTCTGTTAGACCAGAAGCATTTCTCTACTTATTCACTTCATGTGCTAACGGAAAAAATTTCGTTTGCCATGAAGTATTTGTTTTTACTTTTTACCGGTTGTCTTTTAACATCTAGCTGCTACTGCTGGGGATTTTTCGCACACCAAAAGATCAATTACATCGCTGTTTTTTTATTGCCTCCCGAAATGATGGTTTTATATAAACCCAATATTGACTTCCTCTCCGAACATGCTGTAGACCCTGACAAAAGAAGATATGCAGTAAGCGAAGAAGGCCCTCGTCACTACATAGATATTGATCATTACGGTCCATATCCTTACACCAACTTACCCCGATCCTGGAAAGAAGCAGTTGCGAAATTTGGGGAGGATTCGCTCAAAATGTTCGGTATTGTACCCTGGCATATTCAAACGATGCTACTTCGGCTGACAAGTGCATTTAAGGAAAAAGATTTTAGCCGCATTATGAAAAATAGTGCAGAGATAGGCCATTATATTGCTGATGCACATGTGCCCTTGCATGCCAATAGTAACCACAATGGCCAGTATAGCAATCAAAAAGGTATACATGGTTTTTGGGAAAGTCGTGTGCCCGAATTACTTGCAGAAAAGGAATTCAATTTTTTTATTGGAAAGGCTCACTATATCGAAAATGCAGGGACCTATATTTGGTCAAGGGTACTGGAAAGCGCCCTAGCAGCCGATTCTGTTTTGACCTTTGAACGGGAGCTTACCCGGTCATTTCCTAGCAACATGAAATTTAGTTTTGAAAATCGAAAAGGTGTATTGATCCGACAGTATTCAACCGCCTTTACAATTGCTTATGACAAAATGCTCAATGGAATGATTGAAAGAAGAATGCGCCTATCCATTGCCTCTATCGCCTCCTTTTGGTATACGGCTTGGGTAAATGCGGGACAGCCAAATCTACATGCGCTTTCCAAACAACCTTTTTCCCCAATTGACATCAAAGCATTTGAAATATTGAATGAAAGCTGGAAAAACAATGCCAAGATGATTGGAAAACAGGAAGAAGAGTAACAAAACACTCATTACCTGCAAAAATGTAACAAATAGCATTTAAGTAGTCAATCGGTCCAATTTACCCATCAATGGCACTGTTTTTCCCTTGTTAAATTCACTGATTCCAGAAAAAGTTTTCATATTTCATTTAAAACTTACAGTTCATTTGGGTACTTTTGCAATCTAAAAAAATACAATTCAATTAATAATAGGAATCCGTGGTATATAATTTCAATGCAGGCCCATCTATTTTACCAAAAGAAGTTTTTCAGCAAGCCGCTGAGGCAGTATTGAATTATAATAATAGTGGCCTATCTATTTTGGAATTGGGTCACCGTACCGCCAGTTTTGAAGCGGTTATGACCGAAGCAAGGGAATTGGTAAGAGAGCTCATGGAGTTGGACGACCAGCACGAAGTATTGTTTTTGCACGGGGGCGCCTCCACTCAATTTATGCAGGTACCGATGAATTTGCTGGATGATAAGGAAACGGCTGCTTATGCAGATACCGGTGTGTGGGGAACAAAAGCGATTAAGGAGGCGAAACTTTTCGGCAAAGTAGAGGTGGTATGTTCTGGCAAAGAAAGCAATTACACTGTTATTCCAAAAGATTTTGCCGTACCCAATGATGCTGCCTATTTTCATATTACCACCAACAACACCATTTACGGAAGCCAGTGGCAAAAGATTCCTTATACAAGCATTCCATTGGTAGCAGATATGAGCAGTGACATTTTCAGCAGGGTTATTGATTTCAATGCATTCGACCTGATATATGCCGGCGCTCAAAAAAACATGGGGCCTGCCGGAGTAAATTTGGTGGTGGTAAAGAAAAATATTCTGGGTAAGATAAAGCGTGCCATTCCTACCATTATGGATTACCGCAATCACATCAATGATGGCAGTATGCTTAACACACCTCCAGTTTTTGCTGTTTTTGTTTGTATGCTTACGCTTCGCTGGCTGAAAGCTCAAGGCGGAGTGGCTGCCATAGAAAAATTAAATGAGGCTAAGGCCGCCTTACTGTATACAGAAATTGACGAAAATCCTTTTTTTCGCGGTACGGTAGACAAGGCAGACAGAAGCAAAATGAATGTATGTTTTGTAATGAACGATCCATCCCTCGAAGCGGCTTTTCTTCGCTTAACTAAAGAAAAAAATATTGTGGGTATAGAAGGACATCGGCTTGTAGGCGGTTTTCGAGCCTCTTTATACAATGCCCTACCCATTAGTAGTGTTACAATTTTGGTGAATGCAATGAAAGAATTTGCAGCTGCCCATTCATAAATAATATAATACATTTCAGATTAGTTAATATTTCCATGATGATTACGATTCACCCTTTTAGAGCCTTACGACCCGAAGCACAACATGCCAAACAGGTAGCATCCCGCCCTTACGATGTACTCAATAGTAAAGAAGCAAAAGTAGAAGCCCAGGGCAACCCCAATAGTTTTTTACATATTACCAAAAGTGAAATTGATTTGCCCGAAGAGGTAGATATTCACTCACAGCAAGTCTATGATACAGCAAAAAATAATCTGGAGGCTTTCATCAGCAGAAATATTTTGTTTCGGGAAAGTAAACCCTGTTATTATATCTATCAACTAATAATGAACGGTAGAAGCCAAACAGGTTTGGTTTGTGGAAGCAGTGTAGATGATTATGAAAATGATCTTATCAAAAAGCACGAATTTACTAGGCCTGAAAAGGAAAAGGACAGAATCAACCATATCACCACCACCGGTGCACAAACGGGGAATGTATTTTTAGCCTACCGAAATGTGGCTGAAATCGACGAAGTAATTAGCAAATGGAAAAAAGAAAAAAATCCTGTTTACGACCTGCTTGCAGAAGATGGCATTCAACATAGCATTTGGATTATCAATGATTCGGCAACCATCGATTTAGTAACCGAATTGTTTAAAACCAAAGTGCCATTCACTTACATAGCAGATGGTCATCATAGGGCAGCGTCAGCAGCAAAAGTTCGAAAGGCTTTAGGCAAAGATGCAACTGAAGGAGCCAATATTTTTCTAACCACCTTATTCCCTTCCAACCAATTGCACATCATGGACTACAATCGCGTAGTAAAGGATTTAAACGGACTGGAGATAGCAGCATTTATAGAAAAAATATCCAATTCCTTTACTGTAGAAAAAGCCAAAAAAGCTTTTTCACCCAAAAATCTTCACGAGTTTGGATTATACATTGGCAAACAATGGTATTGCCTTACCGCCAAGGAAAATACCTTCACAAATGATCCAATTGGGATTTTGGATGTAACCATTTTACAAAATAATTTACTAGACCCTATACTCGGAATAAAGGACCAACGTACCGATCAGCGCATTGATTTTGTTGGAGGCATCCGCGGTTTAGAAGAGTTGGAAAAAAGAGTAAACAGCGGCGAAATGGCAGTTGCCATTAGCCTACATCCGGTCAGCATTCAACAGTTGTTTGATATCGCAGACAGCGGAAATGTAATGCCCCCTAAAAGCACTTGGTTTGAACCCAAACTCAGGGATGGACTACTTACCCATTTGATTAACTAGCCGCTCATTTGTTTTCTAAAAACTGATGCGTTGCCCATACTCATTGTACTTTGCTTATTTTTATTAGCAAAATAAAAAATGAATATTTTATGCTTTAATCAGATATCAGTACTTTTATGCTGATGAAATTAATTCCAAAAGCTATTTTTTTTGCAAGCCTTTTTTTTTCGGTTCAATTTAGTGATGCCCAGTCAGCAACAGAGCTGCAAGAACGAGCTAGGTCCTTTATGCAACAAAACGACTTTAATAACGCCTCACTCCTGCTGAAGCGCGCTTCCATTGTCGAACCCAACAACATCGAAATCACCAAAGATCTTGCCCTATCCTTTTATTTTCAAAAACAATATGACAAGGGGCTCGAGGTTATAAAAATGATTATTGACAAAGAAGAGTCTGATGACCAATGCTATCAGATAGCCGGCAATTTTTATAAGCAATTAGAACAGACTAAAGAATGCGAAAAGCTCTATAAGAAAGGAATTAAAAAATTCCCTAAAAGTGGGGCACTCTACAATGAATTAGGCGATCTTCAATGGGCGCAACAAAATAATGAAGCAATTCGACAATGGGAAAAAGGCATTGAGAATGATCCGAATTATTCTAAAAATTATTACAACGCCTGCAAATATTACCATCTCACTGCAGACAATGTATGGAGTATTTTGTATGGCGAAATTTTTGTTAATATGGAGCCCCTCAGTACCCATTCGCCCCAAATAAAGTCGATTATACTGGAGAGTTATAAAAAAATATTTATTGAAGATATTGTAAAAAAAGAAAAATCAGATCAAGGTAAATTTGCCACTGCTTTTCTTCAGACCATCAATAAACAAAACCTTGCTGTAACAACAGAATTCAATGCCGAAACGCTTACCATGATTAGGACCCGGTTCGTACTAGACTGGTCGAATGATTATGCCAGCAAATACCCAAGCCGCCTATTTGATTATCAACGTCAACTAATACAAGATGGGATATTTGAAGCCTATAACCAATGGTTATTTGGTATCGTACAAAATTTAACTACTTACCAAAGCTGGGTGTTGGAGCATTCGGTAGAATACAATGAATTTACCCATTTTCAATCTGGTAGAATATTCAAGGTTCCGCTAGGCCAATATTACCGATCAGCCAATTAGTTCAATGGTTTCATTGGTCTTTTTATTTCATCTACACAATTGGCCCGAACCAACTAACTGGTTAACCAAAACATTGCTCCATTTTTAATTTTATTAGTTCGCTAGCAATTGAGAAGGCTTTTTTATTTAACTTAGTCATAGTTTACCAAAACTGGCTAAACTGAATTGCTCGCCTAAATTTATTTTTTTACAAGTTGAACGATTGTATATGAACGAAAAATCCAGATTATTTGATTTCTTGCAAAACCAATTGGAACATTTTCCAAAAACCGATATGATTGGGGGAAAAGAAAATGGCCACTGGAGAAAATTCAGCACTGCTGAAGTAAACTCCATTGTGAACAATTTAAGTATTGCCCTGATTCGGCTAGGCATTAGCGGAAATGACATGACCGTTGAGAAGCAGGATAAGATTGCCTTGATTAGTAAAAACAGGTCCGAATGGCTCATGCTAGATATGGCTTGTCAACAAATAGGTGCTGTGCTTTGCCCCATCTATCCCACCACCAATGTGAATGAGCTCGAATTTATTTTCAATGATGCCGGTGTAAAATTAGCCTTCATCAGCGGTCAAGAAATTATGGATAAGGTATCTGCTGTTCGAGCCCAGGTTCCTTCACTTGTTAATGTGTATAGTTTTGATGAGCTGCCTGGGGTAGCTTATTGGAAAACAATTCTACCATCACAAAACGAATCGGATAATGTTCTATTAGAACAAGTGAAGGCAACTATATCGGCTGAACATTGCGCCACCATTATCTATACTTCCGGAACTACCGGAACGCCTAAGGGAGTAATGCTTAGTCATCGCAATATTGTTTCCAATATTTTAAATGCTGTAAAAAGTTTTCCCTTAGAAGAAAATAAATATTCAAGGTCCCTTAGTTTTTTACCGTTGAATCATATTTTTGAAAGGGTAGCCTCGTATATGTATATCTGTGCTGGAATCTCTATTTATTATGCTGAAAGTTTGGACACAATTCCTGAAAACTTAAAAGAAATAAAACCGGATGTATTTTGCACGGTGCCGCGGCTGCTTGAAAAAGTGTATGAAAAAATCATGAGCAAGGGTGCAGAACTGACGGGTATTAAGCGTACCTTATTTTATTGGGCAGTCGAATTGGGTGATCAATATGATGTTTCGAAAAACCAAGGAATTTTTTACCACCTTCAACTCGCGATCGCCAATAAATTAATTTTTAATAAATGGAGAGCGGCATTGGGCGATAATATCAAATTTATTATTACTGGAGGAGCAGCTTGCCAGATTCGGCTGATTCGGATTTTTACAGCCGCTAAAATACCTATTTATGAGGGTTATGGACCAACCGAAAACAGTCCGGTTATCAGCATCAACTGCCAATATTTGGGAGGGACTAAGTTTGGTACCGTAGGGCCTATATTGCAAGGGCAGGAGGTTAAATTAGAAGCGGATGGGGAAATCTGTGTGAAGGGGCCAAGCGTAATGATGGGGTACTATAAGCGGCCGGATTTGACTGCAGAAACCATTATTGATGGCTGGTTGCATACGGGCGATATAGGAGTGTTTGAAGATGGGAAATTTTTAAAAATCACGGATCGTAAAAAAGAACTTTTCAAAACTAGTGGCGGTAAATATGTGGCTCCTCAGCCCATCGAAAATAGGATGAAGGAATCTCCCTTTATTGAACAGATGATGATTGTAGGTGCTGATCAAAAATTTGTGGGCGCATTAATTGTCCCCTCTTTATCCAATCTGAAAGAATGGATGCGCCAAAAATCTATCACCTTCACAACGAATGAAGATGCTATCAATCATCCTAAGGTGCTGGCACTATACACAGAGCTAATTGAGAGTTTTAATGCCGCTTTCAACCATGTAGAACAGGTAAAACGCTTTGAACTATTACCTAATGAATGGACCATCGACAGTGGAGAGCTTACCCCAACGCTCAAGCTTAAACGAAAGATAATAATGGAAAAATATGCCGCTGTCATTGGGCGGATCTATAGCTAAAAAGGGGTGATTTACCCTATTTTACAAAGGGCATTTTTCATGATAATTAATCAATTCGATGGGTGTCTTTTCGAACTCGTAGCCGGCGTATTTTGTTACAATCTCATCGAGAATGGCATCAATTTCTTCCACCGTTTTGAGGGTCACCAACTGGTAACGGTAATCTTTAATTCCGGGTAGTCCTTTT
>JBIKOV010000093.1:0-12834 GCA_044357815.1 Ferruginibacter sp.
CTGACCGACTAATTTTATCTCCGTATTTTTGCTCATGTTGGGATTGGTTCTTTGTAAAACAAATCTACAACATTGGTGGGCTACCGAAAGGTGCCCATTTTTAATTAATTTAGTCGTTCACTAGTGAAAAAATAAATATAATCCTTCTGCCGGCGGTCCTGACGTACACACTGCCGTGAGTCCTGATTCAAGGGTTGACTATGATGAGCGGATGCCTGGTGCAGGAACCATGCTGACCCCGTTTTATTCTTACGGACAACTTTTACTCGAACAACAGAAGATATGGGAAGGGCCTACTTACAGCGAATGCCATAACGGGTATTACTACAGCGGGCTAACAACAGGAAGCGGTGCCTGCGACGGATCAGCCTATGATGATAAATACTGGTTGGTAGATTTTTACTTACGGAAAATGCAGCCCATCAGCGCCCACTGGAGCCTAGGAATGGGAGAACGAAATGATAAGGGAGCAGATCGTTATTTTGCCAGGACCATTGCTTACGGAATGCCGGGAGGTTATCTTGGAGGATGGCGGCAGCCTTTCGACAACTATTCAATCAGGAGCTATTACATGATCCAGCAATTGCAATCGTACTACTGTAAGGCATTGATCAAGAACATTCAATACGCAAACGGAAAGGGAGAATTGCTGGATGTTTCCGCTGCAATTGTTACCAATGCCCACAAGCGTTCACAGCTGAAACTGGAATACGACAATGGCTTGGAAATCTGGGTTAACGGAAGTAAAGAAGAGTTTTGGAAAACTCCCTTTGCAGAATTACCTCCGTCAGGTTATTACGCAAAATTACCGGATGGGGAGTTAGAAGTATTCAGTGCAATTAAGAACGGAGTCAGGGCAGACTATGTACATTCTCCGGCCTATGACTTTATTGATGGCCGCGGAAAATGGACGGAAACTCCTTGGGGAGCCAGCGACAGGCAGTTGATTATACTGAAAAATAACGATGGTTCCCGTGAGGTTATTCCTTATGGCACAGAAAAATTTGCCGTTGCTCTCAAAAAAGAGCCTGTTGTTGCTGTTGCACTGGACATCGACCGCAGGGAAATAGGGCAGGTGAAAGGGGAACTTAGGAACGGCTTGTATCATATTCAGCCTGTTCCCGGCGCAGTAAGCTACCTGCTAAAAAACCCTTAAAAAACAGGTGATATGTCCAATAGCTAATACAAATGTTGAATACCGAACTGATCAAAATCTATCACGCGGAAAACGCCATCGGAACCGTCCGGCCTCCGCTTCCGGCAAATAATTCAACCAAGAGGTAAACGCATTAAAGCAATGATGAGAAATAATACAATGACGGGCATGAAGAAACTAACGACACCCTTAAATAATAAAAATGAAAAAAGTATACTATTTATTTTCCATACTTCTTTTTTTTGAAAACTCAGTATTTGCACAATTAAAAAAAGAGACTGCACCAAATTCAGGCAATGAACCATATATAAGTCAGTCAAAGCCAAATATCGTGTTTATTCTAACAGATGACCAGGCATGGAACGTTCTTGGTAAAGACGGACGTTATACATTTATGAAAACACCAAATCTGGATCAGCTTTCCAGGGAAGGGATGGTTTTCGGGAATGCTTTTGTGACGACATCCCTCTGCTCGCCCAGCAGGGCCAGCATCATGACCGGGTGTTATGCGCATAAACATGGAGTTTATATCAATTCCTACGGTGACCCGGATCCCCGGGTGCCATTTCTGCCAAAAGTACTTCAGGGTAACGGATATGAAACCGCATTCCTTGGGAAATGGCACCAGAAAGACGGGGCAGGACCCAGGGCGGGTTTTGATTACTGGTTAAGTTTTGATGGTCAGGGACAATATTTTGATCCGCCGCTGAATGAAAATGGCCATGAATTTGTTGAGAAGGGATACATGACCGATATCTTAACCGATTACGCTGTCCGATGGCTAAAAAGACCGAGAGAAAAGCCCTTCTGCCTCTTCCTCTGGCATAAAGCGGTTCATGGCCCTTTTTTACCGGCACCGCGTGATTCATCCGCCTTCAGCGATGCCAAAATACCGGAATATGAAAACTGGTATGATGATATGGAGGATAAACCCGAATGGATGAGAAGAGGATGGTTGTATGGTGAGCACAATCAAGCTTGGAAAGCAAGCTTAGGAAAGCCTGTACCAGCTAAGATTAAACCACACCCCTGGGATCCGCAGAACAAAAAATCCAAGGACTATCTAAGGGCCATGCTGGCTGTTGACAAGAGTACAGGTGAAATCAGAAAATGTCTTGATGACTTGAATATCCTGGATAATACGATTATCGTCTTTTGCAGTGATAACGGATATTTCATCGGTTCCCATCAACGTGGGGATAAGCGGTTAATGTATGAGGAGTCACTCCGCATACCTTTGATTGTGAGGTATCCCAAAATAATAAAAGCAGGTTCAAACAGCAGCGAAATGGTGTTGAACATTGATATAGCGCCGACCCTTGTCGAACTTGCCGGCGCTAAGGTACCCGAAGGCATGCAGGGTGTTTCCCTGGTTCCCCTGCTGAAGGATAAGAATAAAGGATGGAGGAAATCATTCCTGTATGAATATTTCCAAGAATCTTATGCTCCTGGTTTTGTAACTGTTGTTGGGGTGAGGAATAAGAAATTTAAATACATCGAAAATCATGAAGTCAATGATATCAGCGAGTTATATGACCTTGAAAGAGATCCGGGAGAGATGAATAATCTGATCAACAGTCCGGAATATCGGTCAGTAAGAGCAGAAATGAAGGCAGAACTTGAAAAATTAAAAGTCAAGACCGGGTATTTCGATCCTCGGGTATACAAATAGTAACTATTTAAACGGGTAGATCTAATAATTATTTAACTAAATACTCCTATTATGAAAGCCGAAAATGCGTTTTTTCAATCATCCCGGATGATCCTCCTCATCATTCTCTTGTATGTAAGCTTTTTTCAGAGAGCTTACAGTCAGGTGAAAGCATGGGAAGGAACCGTTACGATACCCACCTATGGCTGGGAAGAGGATGTCAATCCCAAATTCTGGGCAATGGAGGCAGGCGCCAAAGGCGCAACCACTGTTAAAGCATCCATTACCTACCCCTATAATATGCAGGACCATCTTTCCAGGAAGCTTAAGGATGTTACTTACAAAGCCATCTTTCTTGAAAATGAATACCTGAAAATAACCTGTTTGCCTGAGTTGGGAGGTAGGCTTCATTCTATCTTCGACAAGACCACGAATCAGGAAGCATTTCATTTAAATAATGTCATAAAACCCAGCATGATAGCCATGCGAGGCGGTTTCATCAGCGGAGGGATAGAGTGGAATGCAGGGCCTCAGGTTCATACCGTAACCATTCTCTCTCCGGTTGATGTACTTTTCGGCAACAATGAAGATGGCTCTGCCTACCTGGAAGTCAATAACCTGGAAAAGAGCCTCAGGACAAACTGGACCGTACGTGTAACACTGCATCCAGGAAGGGCTTTGCTGGATGAAGATATCCGGATTTACAATCCTGCCGAAGCCATGAATCCATACTACTTTTGGAATTGTACCGCTTTCCCTCAGTTGAAAGGAACCCGGTTTATTTATCCCATGAGCAAAGGAACTGACCATTTTGGCGAAAAATATTTCAACTGGCCGGTGAATGAAGGCAAGGATCTTTCCTGGACTAAAAACTATGAGGATGCCTCATCCATTTTTGCCGTGGATTGCGCCTATGATTTTTTCGGGGCTTATGATGTTGATCTTGACAGGGGAATTGTCCAGGTGGCCGACCATAACGAACATCCGGGCAAGAAAGCTTGGACCTGGGGGCAGGGAGAGTATGGCCGGGTCAGTATGAAAAACCTGGGGGATAAGAATCCCGAATACATCGAAGTACAGAGTGGTCCGTTGCAGACACAGTCTGATTATGGGTTATTGTCACCGGGTGCCTCTGTTTCATGGAAAGAATGCTGGTATCCCATCCATGGTCTGGGCAGCGGATTTGAATTTGCAACAGACAAAGTGGCTGTTCAAACCATTCACAATGGTGGGAAAATAACAATAAGCGTAATTTCAACAGAGGTCATAAAAGAAGCCAGGTGCCTTGTGAAAGTGGGGGACAAAGAGATTGGAATTTTGGTAAAGGACCTTTCACCGCTTTCCCAGGTATCTTTTCAACTGAATAAAAACGGGAATGACACAGTTACTGTTCTCCTGCAAACAGCAGGGGGGGCTGAACTCGCAAAATTCAGGTCGCCATTGCCATTGCCTGCTGTAATTCCAATTGAGCCACCTGTCTATGCTAATAAGGCGGATGACCTGCTCAGTGCAGGGGAAAACTACCTGAAGGCCCAGAAATTTGACAGGGCTCTTGACCGGATCAGGGCCAGAAAATATTATCAGGCAGCGCTAATGGCTGATTCCCTTCATCCTGCATCCCTCCGCGACCTTGCTATACTTGACTTTGAATCTGGATTATACAATGTGGCTAAGGCTAACCTGGAAAAAGCACTGAAGCAAATCCCTAATGACGATGGATTGGCCTGGTATTTTCTGGGTTTGTGCCGATTAAATGATAACAATACCGACGGTGCCATGAAATGCGGGTTCAAAGCCTCTAGGTGCCAGGGAACAGAGGCCAGAGGATTCGATCTTGTGGGAAGGTGTATGATGACGCAAAAACGCTTTCCCGAAGCCGGGGAATATTTTTTGAAAGCCTGCCTTGCCAACCAGAACGATCCTTTATTGTACCATCATTACATGATAGCCCTTTATGCTTCAGGCAAAAAGGAGAAATCGGTTGAATTGGCGCTTCAAAGGGTTGAAAAATATCCTACGGAACTGACGCCGCGGTTTCTGCTGGTGGTAGCAAACAAGGATGCTGATCGCAATGTGAAGGAAATCAGGAAATTCGTCGGAGAAGATGATTTTGAGATAATGGAAGCCAGCCTCGATTTTTCACGTCTTGGATTGGGAAAAGAGGCCATAAGGATCCTGGAAGCCGGGTGTGTCGACCCTGTCTCTCCGGCAAGCCGGAACCACCTGGTCCTTTATCATCTCGCCAATTTGTATCATCTAACCGGTAACGAACAAACTGCCGGGGATTACCTGAAAAAAGCATCGGGCGGGTATCAGGATTTTATCAATGCTTCGCTGCCTGAAACTGAGGCGACACTTCAGTTTGCCATGAAAATGAATCCGGCGGATGCTGTTGCCTCCTATCAGCTTGGTAATCTCTATGCCAATTTCGGACGGCTGCAGGAGGCCGAAAAATACTGGAGGATAGCTGTGGATTCCAATGCATCCATGAGCATTCCCTGGCGAAACCTCGGTCTGTATTACTGGGTGGTGAAGAACGATCACAAAGAATCAGAAATTTGCTTCAGCAATGCCATCAAAGCAAGGCCGCTTGACCAGACCTTGTACCGTGACCTGGCTAAAATGCTAGTGGATGATAACCGGAGAAAGGAAGCAATTACCCTGATTGAAGGAATGAAGTATTCCGGAGTGAGAAGGTCGGATGTCACCATCGATCTTGCCCAATATTACCTTGATGATGGAAGATATGATAATTGCATTGAAGTGCTCGTCACGATGCCCTATTCTGTCAACTGGGAAGGTTCCAGCCTTAATTGGGACGTTTTCAACAGGGCAAATGTTAAAAAAGGGATAGCATTATACGAAAAAGGAAGTTATAGCTCAGCCTTGAAAGCATTTTTACAATCCCAATGAATTTTGGGGAGAATACATGCTGCCATCGATGGCATTCAATGATCCGGATTATAAGTGCAACGATTACTGGCGGGGAAGAGTTTGGGGGCCAATGAATTTTCTGGTATACATGGGTCTGAGGAATTACCGGCTAGAAAATGCCCGCAAAGATCTGGCAACCAAATCAAAGGAGCTTTTTCTCCGTCAATGGTTGAACAAAGGGTATATCTGCGAAAATTATAATTCTAAAACCGGTGAATGTGATGATGTGAGCAGGTGCGAATTGTTTTATCATTGGGGCGGATTGCTAGGGTTTATTTCCATGATAGAAGAAGGGTACGTTATCAATTCGAAGGTTGAATTGTTGAAAAAATAGCAGGTGTGCCTGTTATCAAAAATATGGATCATTAATTATTTAAATATTTACAACATGAAGTCAATATTTTTTTATCTTTTTCTTCTATTTGCAATGTCAACAGTTGCTCAGACGGCAGTTTACGATGTGGTAGTTTATGGCGGTACACCTGCGGGCGTTATTGCCACTGTTGCCGCTGCTCGTGAAGGAGCAAATGTATTATTAATAGAACAAACAAAACATGTTGGAGGCATGAATACTAGTGGAATTGGAACAGCGGAGTCTGAACACTTGATCGAAGAAACAATATCAAGTTTACCTATAATACTCCCCAAATTTCGGACAGGTACTTAAAATAGAAAATAGTACATTTAAAAACCTGTAAATCTGAAAAAATGAGTAAAATTAGTCGTCGGAAATTTAGTTCGGCATTTAAATCCAAAGTATGTATTGAAGCTATCAAGGAACAACAAACCATTGAAGCATTAAGTAAAAAATACGATCTGCATCCCACACAGATTAATACTTGGAAAAAGGAGTTTTTAACAAATTCCGCTGTTGTGTTTGAAAAGGAAGGTGCTGGCAGCGTTTTTGATGAAAAAGAACAGCTTATACAAGCATTGTATGCACAAATTGGCGAACTGAAAGTTGCCAATGATTTTCTAAAAAAAAAGCTATTGTAAAATCTCTCACGGATCGACGCATGTTGGTAGACTCAAAATATATTGAATTGAGTGTTGTAAAACAATGTGAACTGTTGGAGATTAATCGCAGTAGTTTTTACTATGAGCCTGTGGCTGAAAGTGAAGAAAATCTGTCTTTAATGCGCGTATTGGATGAGCAATACTTTAAAACCCCTTTTTATGGATTAGAGCGTCTACTGGTATTGTTTATTTTAAAGGGCTATAAAATTAATAGAAAAAGGTTGAGGAGGCTGATGAAAATACAAGGTTGGAAAACGCTGTATTGCAAACCACGCACTACTCGTATAGATCCTACAGCTTATAAATACCCCTATTTGTTAAGAGGGTTAGCAATTGAAAGAAGTAACCAGGTATGGGAAATAGATATTACCTATTTACCTATGAAAAATGGATTCATGTATTTGTGTGCCATTATCGATGTACATACGAGGTATGTTGTAGGCTGGGGCGTAAGTAATACAATGACGGCACAATGGTGTTCAGAAATTGTTGAGGAAGCAATCGCAACAAATGGTAAACCGGAAATACTTAACAGTGATCAAGGAAGTCAATTTACAAGTGAAGTTTATGTAGATCTTTTGAAGAAAAATGAAATTCAAATAAGTATGGACGGAAAAGGCAGGGCTATTGATAACATATTCATAGAGCGATTGTGGCGAACGGTGAAGTATGAACATATTTACCTATATATTTATGAAGATGGGCTTAGCCTTTTTAAAGGTCTGCAACAGTATTTTATATTTTACAATGAGCAAAGGGGCCACCAATCACTAGATTACACCACACCAAAAGATGAGTATGAAAAAAAAGCAGCCTGATATGCAACCTTGCCCTGCCGGGCGGGCTTGCACTTCAAAACAAATGATTGCAAGTAAAATCGCTATATTTGAAAAACAAAAGACGCAATCATTTATTATGAAGCGCGCAAGTTTAGTTCTTAACTAAGTGCAAAACCTGTCCAAAGATTGGGGAGTATCATACTCTTATCAACTAATTGTAACAATTGACTTAAAATCGGCTGACCGACTAATTTTATCTCCGTATTGTTGCTCATGTTGGGATTGGTTCTTTGTAAAACAAATCTACAAAATTGGTGGGCTACCGAAAGGTGCCCATTTTTAATTAATTTAGTCGTTCACTAGTGATAGTTTTATACTTAGGTATGTTTGCAATAGTGGCTTTATAGTATACATTGGCATAAAAAAAAAGTAAATAAAAACTACTAGATCAATTACTTAAAATTAAGTTTAATCAAATGTATATTAAACAAAAAACAGAGCATTAAACTCATTGATATTTTCTCTTAAGATAATAATGATGCACCTATGGAAAATAATTATAAACCACCTATAAATCAGTTTATTGAATCTGTAAATGAACTAGGTTTAAACTTATCAAAAGATCTAACTAAAAAAATAGTTAATGAAGCTTATCTTAAGTGTGTAATCAAATACCAGAATACTTTGCAAAGTAAAATTGAACCTGAGTTTAAGATTAGTGTTAAAGAAGCAGCCTGGGAATACTTGATTAATTTTTTAAGGTTGTACAAGGGTTAGTAGTATTGATTTAATAAAAAATCAGATACAGATTAATATGGCTGCAGACACACATTTGGCAGTAGGTGTATCGATGCAGGAATCACTCCAATGATGACAGCATTTTTAATGGGTAATAATCCAGAAATGCACTAAGGAATTATACCCATCAGTTGAATATCCTTAAAGATCTTCCTAAAATAGGATCTATAATTTTTTTTGGGGGGGGTATGATATCTTTGTCTCGTCCTGAAAAACGTTAAAATAATATTAATTTAAAAGTTAAAATATGACTTTGGTCAGCTTTTGTTTAGCTTTTAAAAGCTAAATTTATCAGAAAATAAAACGTATTATTTTATTTTATTTTTGATAAAAAATTAAATAGCTAAAATGAAATTAAACTTAACTAATATTGCAAAAAATTCTAAACCAGTTATGTACAGTTCAAAAATAAGATCTCATTGCCCTATCACAACAGGTATTGATGTAATAGGCGATAAATGGACGCTTCTTATTATTAGACATATGCTTTTTCGCCACAAACACACTTACGGAGAATTACTTAATATGAAAGAAAGAATTGCTTCGAAAGTATTAGCAGATCGCTTGAGAACTTTAGCTGCTGATGATTTGATAGAAAAAAGAAATCACCCAACCAATAAAAAAGTTTTTTTATATACCCTAACAGACAAAGGAATCAGCACGATTGAAATTATTGCAAAAATAATTAAATTTTCAACTACTTATTACCGAGAGCAAACCCTTACAAAACCTGTTGATAAAACTAAACTTTCTTATATCTTTACACATGCTAAATCAGAGGAAGATTTCATAAAGGATTCTAAAAAAGAGTATATAAAATTTAGGAAAAACCTGCTGAATTTTTAACTATACTATACAACCCCTTTCTCCAATATAAACTATCGTTGCTAATTCATTTATCAAGAAATTGGCAGTTTTACTCAACCTTTTTGGCTAACGATCCTCCTCCCCTATTTGCCTAATTTTGCCCAGAATGGTAATTTTATTCCCTTTCAGCTTGCAATAAAGCTGTTTAATCGTTGTTTATCTTTAGAGAACCTTTGCATTTCATTTCAATTGTATGTATATTGTTTCTACTTATTGTATTTTCTTATAAGCTGAATCATATTTGTTTACAAATCTCCCAAATTTTCTGCTTGTATAAAATGTCCATTTCATAACATGTACTGATAGGTGTTTATTGCATTTTCCTATAAATTTCCAGACTAAAAAGGCGTCGAATGATCTTTACTGTTGGCAATTAGCCGATTGAAAGTTCGATTCAACAACAAAACACCTAAATGAATATGTTACTTGCTCCCGAAAATTTGAAGGCCGACTTAACCCAGTTGGAGGCATTTTTTAAATATGCCACTATTGGAATGCTTGCCTCTAATAGTAAGGGGGAAATTACAGCCATTAACCCATTTGCCTTAACCCAATTTGGCTACTATGAGTTTGAACTGATTGGTCAAAGCATTGAATATTTAATACCAAGACGCTATCATCAAAATCATATCGGCCATCGAAATAGTTATTATGAGAACCCAAAAAATAGGCCGATGGGATCAGATATGGAATTATTTGGATTAAAAAAAGACGGATCTGAATTCCCAGTCCAGATCAGCTTAAGTAACTATTTATCCGAAGGTAAACACTGTGTAATTGCTTTTATCGATGATAGTTCCGTTCATAAAAACGCGAAAGCTGAAATTGTAAGGCTCAACGAAGGACTTGAAGCGAATGTTGAACAACGTACAAGAGATTTACAAGATACCCTTCAGCAACTCGAAATATCTAAAGACCAATTGGAAGCAGCCCTTTCTTTTCAAAAGGCTATATTGGATAATGCAGGTGCTATGATCATTGCCACTGATGAAAAAGGAATACTAAAACTATTTAATCCGGAAGCTTCCCAAAATATTGGTTATAATCAGGAGGAAGTGGTCAACAATTTTACACCAATTTTGTACCACAACATTTTGGAAATAGAAACTAAGCGAACTAGTATATTAGATGAATTTGGAATACGCATTGAGGATGATTTTGGAGTTTTGGTTGAAAAAGCCAAAAGGAATATTCATGAAGAAGAGCAATACACATTTATAAGAAAAAATGGAGCTCCACTTCCTGTATTGCTCACTATCTCCGCGATAAGGGATACAATCGGTGAAATAACCGGTTTTATGTGGATTGCCATTGATATTTCAGAGCGTAAAAAAGCGGAAGAAAAATTGCATGAATCCTTAAAAAAGGAAAAGGAACTGGGCGAATTAAAGTCTAGATTTGTTTCGATGGCTTCTCACGAATTTAGGACACCGCTCAGTACAATTCTTTCATCTGCTTACCTCATTGAGAAATATATTACCACCTCAGATCAGCCAAAAAGGGATAAACACCTTCAAAGAATATTTTCTTCAGTTAACATGCTTACAAACATATTGAATGATTTCCTGAGTCTTGGGAAAATTGAGGAGGGTAAAATATTAGTTAAATTATCAGATATTAATATACAAGAATTGATGATTTCAATTTCAAGGGATATGAAAAACACGTTGAAAAATCATCAAAAAATTCGGTGTTATCATGAAGGTAACCCTTTTGTTTATTTGGATATTTCCTTATTGAAACATATTGTAATGAATCTTGTGTCAAATGCCAGTAAATTTTCTTTTGAAAAAAGTTGGATAGAAATTAATACAATCAATTCCGATCATCAAATATGTATTTCGGTAAAGGACTTTGGAATGGGAATTGCTGTTGATGACCAAAAGCATTTAATGGAACGTTTTTTTCGGGGAGCAAATGCTGGTAATATCCAAGGTACAGGCCTGGGATTACATATCGTAGCAAAATATACCGAGTTGATGAATGGAAGAGTTGAATGCAAAAGTGAACTTGAAAAGGGAACGGAATTTGTAATCGTATTTGATAAATAAAATGACAGATCAATTTACACTGATTTAAGTCAATTGGAAGATGATAGGATAGTTTAAAAATATGAACTAGAGAAAATATTGAAGAGCACATTAAAAGAAATGTTAATAAAAAAATCCGATTTTTTAAAACCAAAAATTGAAATATTTTGCAGAATTTTATATTAAAAAAAACAATGAAAAAGATTTTATTAATTGAGGATAATTATGATATACGTCACAACACTGCTGAAATTCTTGAATTGTCGAATTACAAGGTATTGGTAGCCGAAAATGGCAAAATTGGAGTAGAAATGGCGATGGAATACAGTCCTGATTTGATTATCTGCGATATCATGATGCCTGTACTAGATGGCTATGGTGTATTACATGCCGTTCATAAAAATGAATCAATTAAAAATACACCTTTTATTTTTTTAACAGCAAAAACTGAACGCAGTGATTTTCGAAAGGGGATGGAATTAGGTGCCGATGATTTTGTCACCAAACCCTTTAGCGGAACTGAATTATTAAATGCAGTTGATAGCAGATTAAATAAAATTGATATGCTGAAAAAGGAACTATCAAATGGCTCGGAAGCTTTTCAGCATTTAATGACGGTTTCAGATGATAGAAATGCTTTACAGTCCCTAACTGATAATCGAAATATTAATGTATATAAGAAAAAACAGGTTGTTTATACGCAGGGGAATCACCCCAATAGGCTTTATTATGTTATAAAGGGTAAGGTTAAAACATTTAAAAGAAATGAAGATGGAAAGGAATTGGTAACAGAACTTTTTAGTCCAGGGGATTTTCTGGGGTATATTGCTCTTATGGAAGATTCAATCTATAAAGATACAGCAGAGGCTTTAGAAGAAACAGAGTTAGCTATAATACCAAAGGAAGAATTTGAAGAACTTTTAAATAATAATAAAGAGGTCTCTAAAAAATTCATACAACTGCTTGCCAAAAATATTTCTGTTAAAGAAAATCAGTTGTTGGGATTAGCCTATAATTCACTTCGAAAAAAAGTTGCCGAAGCCCTTATGTTACTTCAAAAAAAATACAAAAAAGGCATAGAAGAAAATTTTGTAATAGATATTAGTCGAGAAAGTCTTGCTACCATTGCGGGTACTGCTACAGAATCGCTTATTCGAACACTGAGCGACTTTAGAAATGAAAAAATGATTGATATAAAGGATGGGAGTATTGTTATTATTAATCAAAAAAAATTGCAGCATTTACTGAACTAATTATTATACACTCTCATAGACCATTATTTCGGATCGAATAAAATAAATTAATTAGTCGACCCTCAAAAAGTTGAAAACTGCCATTCGATAAAGCTTTTGATCAAAATGAATCAATAAAGAACGACTGGATAATCAGCCAAATGATTAATAACCTTGCATTTCAACTAGTTTTTTTTGGTAAAAAAAGGGAACTATATAGGCTTGGAAACCTACACGGAATATCGATCCTTTACTTTTTTGCCTTGATGCAAAAAAGTAACAAAAAAAATCAATCCGCCGCGGCGGATTGATTTTTTAACGGCTGATATTGAAAATTTCTAGCACTTTTTATTCAAGGGCACAAAACACC
>JBIKOV010000094.1:0-12799 GCA_044357815.1 Ferruginibacter sp.
TAGTTGTCTGAATTTCCTTGTTGGTAATATTGCTTACGGAACCAGTCAAAGTTTCTTTACGTTTTGTGCCATAACCAACTACTACTACCTCTCCTAGTTGATCTTGTTTTGACAACATATTGATATTAATACTACTTCTTCCCCCAATCTTTTCAACGAAATCAGACATTCCTATAAAAGAAAAAATCAACTCTTTAGCTGTTGTGGGAATAGTAATAGAATAAACACCTTGAGCATTTGTTAACCCAACAACCTTTTTATTTTGAGAAATACTCACACCCTCAAGCGGAGCCTGTGTTTTTCCATCTATTACCTTTCCAGTGATTATTCTTTGTTGGGCTACAACCCAAAGCGGAAAAACAATAATGAACATTAAAAAATAACATGCTTTTTTCATATCAATTTCTATTTTATTTATGAAATATATTAGTTAGGATACCGATCAACTGATTTATTCATTGCTGCCTATTCAGCACGAATTACTTTTGTAAACATGATTTACCAAAGGAAAAATTATTAAACATTTTTATTATGGGGGTAAGGCCAAAATAAGGGTTTGATGAATCATACATAAATGTTTTAGCGTTAGTTGATAATAAGTTTCAATACAATGGGATTATAATACAAGTCCACTCTTTTAGTTAATCGATTTAAGATTCATATTTTTTATTGCGTTTTTTCAGTAATCATTTTATTTAATTGATAGGGTTTTAATGGCATCTTCCTGAATCCCCCATTTTTTATTGGGTTTGGGTCCCATTTCTAATTCGAGATGCCCCCCAGATACTAATTGCTCATGTGTAAACCAAGTGTTGCTTAATACCTTCCCGTTCAATTTTGCGCTTTGAATGTATTTATTGATCACCGAACAGTTGTTGGCAGTTAGCCTGAATTGTTTTTTATTTGGCAAGTCAATTGTTACCTTACTAAACAATGGACTACCAATGGTATACACCGGTAAACCAGGGGTTATGGGGTAAAAACCCATGGAAGAAAATACTACAAAAGCTGACATTCCGCCGCCATCTTCGTCACCCGGTATCCCATAAATATTGTCCTTAAACCATGCATCTAATAGAAACCTGATTCGCTTTTGGGTTTTCCATGGTGATTTTGTAAAATTATATAGGTAAGGAATATGAAAACTTGGTTCATTGCCCATTGAGTACTGACCCACTAAACCGGTGGCATCAGGAAACTTACTCCAGAATTCATATTTTGACCGGTCAAGAGGCTCACGAAATAATTGATCAAGCCTTGCTTCAAACGCATCGCTTCCACCCATTAATTTTCTTAACCCCGGAATATCCTGCTGCACCTGCCATAAAAAGGTATATCCATTGTTTTCGTCATAATAGTCCCGACCACCCATACCGCCATCAAATTTTGGATCTATATCAACCCAGCTCCCTTTATCATCTTTAGGAAGAAAGAACTGCTTTTCACTACTCCATAGATTTTTATAATTAAGGCCCCTTAATTGAAAAGCGCCTGCGTCATTTTTGCCCAGATCTTTGCCTAATTGCCCCAATGCCCAATCATCGTAGGTATTACCCAGCGTAACTGCTACGGCTTGTCTTTTTTCAAAAGGGTGCACCTGAGGAATTGTTTCTTTGGCACCTTTGGATAAAGCGGGGAAATAGCCTTTTTGATAATAGTAGTCATCGAGTATTGTTTTTTCTCCATTACGCCAAGGCAGCATAGTAGCTTCCGTTGCATTTTTCCGCATGCCTTGATAAGCCTTTTCTATATCGAAATTTTTCAATCCCTTTCTGTAGGCATCTAAAAAAGTAATGGAAGAATGAAACGCATTCATACAAACATGGTCACCATAGAGGACCGGAAATGTTGGCATCCAACCGCTTTGCTCATACATGCGCACATAAGAATCTAGCATATCTTCCTCCAGGGAAGGATTTAAAATAGTACGCAATGGGTGCAAAGCCAGGTAAGTATCCCATGACCAATCATCCACATAAAAAGTACGGTTATCTTTATGGATTTTCTTATCAAACCCACTATAATACAATGAGTCTTCAGAAATATCTACCATCCGTTCATAACAACGGTACAAGGCTGTGTAGAAAGAACGCTTCTGTGCTTCGGTGCCTCCTTCTACCTTTATTTGAGACATCACTGAGCTCCATGCTATTTTACCTGCATCGGATACTGATTGAAAACTTTTATCGCTAATCTCCTTTTCGAAATTTTTCTTTGCCTGTTCAATACCAACATAGCTTATTGCATATTTAAATTCCACTTCCCTGGTTGATTCAGGGAAACTGATGTATGCTTTTGCGTTTTCTCCCTCAACATTTCTTTCATTTAGTAGCTTATCATTTTTAACAACACCGGGTGTTCCGGCAACATTAAATTTTCCGTACATGAAAACTTTAATATCACCACGATAAATTTCAATGCCTGTAACCTCGTTTGCCGACGAAAAATTAAAAGAAGCCTGGCCTTTGTTATAAACCCCCATCAATATTGATTTAGCTTTTACATCAGGAAAAGAAAATCTGTAATACCCGATTTTTTTACCTGCTGCAAATTCTACTTTAATTTCATCATCAATAAGGTATGTGGAATAATACCAGGGCTGGTTAATTTCAAGATTATGGTCATAGGTCATTTTAACCATCCAGCTTTTATCTATTATCTCTCCAATTGCCGGTTTTATAGAAAAAACCTGCCCCTGGCGATGAGAAACAATAGTCAACGGGAAGGTAGAAATCTGGTCGTCCAGGTAATCCTTTCTTTGTGGTGTAAACCTGATTAGCTGATTCGGAAGTTGCACTGTTGGCCTAGTGGGTTCTAATAACTGCCCCACATTGCCAATAGTAGGGTCTATATAATCGATATTGGAGGTTTTGGGAATTTTATTTTGAGCAATGGCACCGACAGAAATACAACTAAAAAGTGTTAAATACAGAACACAAACAGCCCATTTTCTTTTAATTTGATATTTTAATATCGGATTCATGCAAACAATCTTTTGAATTAAACTTATCCAAAGTAAGGTTTGCAGTCTTAATAAAAGGGCTAATAAATTAACTAATAATCAAATTAATGATGCTTTTTCAGTTTTTTAAAGCAAAAAAAGATAAAGCCTCATATACGAATCCCCTCTGTAATAATATGATTTTAAGTATCTTATGAAAGCTAAAACACTATCGACGCTGTAAAACAAATTTTAATTTAAACTGAAAACTGCTCAAAAAAGGAGAAGTAGTCCATTTTAGCAGCTAATTAAGAGAAATTAATTGCAAAAATTGACCCATTTAGGCAGAACCACACTCATAGGAAAGGGTGGAATTACGATTGTCCGCTAATTTCCAAAAACGATTTTTCGAAATCCTGACCATAGTTCTTTTTGTATTCTTTGGTAAAATTCAAATAGGTTTCTTTCGACAAACCATGCTTTCCGAGATTGATTAGGGAGCGGCATTTCAGCGCCAGTGCTTCTTCGTTCATTTGCTCAAACTGAAAAATACAATTGGCTAACTTTACAAAAAATTCCGGTTCTGATTGCAAACCGGCTTCTGATGTAAAGGAAAGGATGGTACTGATGACAAAATCACTCACATTTGCCTTACTTTCATCCAGCCATGTATATTGTGCCTCTCTCAAAAAAGCGCCTTTTTTTATGATGGCTAGCAATTCATTAATATATGGCTTATCAATAATAGCCGGTTTCGCATTGGCAAGGTTCAAAAATTGCTGAAAGTCAAGTTTAATTGAATTGTTTAAAATTTCAATTCTCCATTTACCTGTTTCTTTAGAAATAGTGGTTTGTCCTATTTTTTCAAGTATTGATTTAAGTTTTACAATATTTACCGAAAAATTGTTTCGGGCATCTTTTATTGCTTTATCGCCCCATATAGTTTCGTAAAGCCTGTCAGAAGAAATCCCCTTACCATATTTAATTGTGTAAACAAGAATTAATAAAAACATTTCTTTAAGAAGTGGAGTAAACTGCCTGGTTATATCATTACCTTCTTTATCAACAGCTTCAAAATGACCAAAAAGAAATATGGAAGATTTTATTGACTCTTCTTCCTTTATTAAAAGGGCTGAAGAAGGTTCAATATTCTGTATAGTTTCGGGTATTTTTTGTTTTTCAGCAAATACAAGGACCTCTTTTCGTTTCTTTCTTTTCTTCAATACAAAAAAAACTATCGCAAACAAAAGTGCCACTACTATTCCAATTAGCAAATAGTTGGTTTTCGAATTTGAAACTGCCGGATGAGATGCCGTTAGTTTATTGGGAGGAAAGTCAATTGTAAAAACCTTTACACTTGTTAGTTTATTTTTTGCACTTACTAAAGTTACTGCAACTAATTTTTTACTTGAGGGGCAATAATACAAATCTGCAAAAGATTCGATATCATGGAAAGCATATGGAATATTGTCGCCCAACAACTCATAATCAGGAGAACTAAGTGAACCTCGAATCAACTGCAGGGATGAATTAAAACGGTCAATTGGATAAATTAATGCATAAAATTGATTAGCAGCACCGTCAACCACAAGGCTATTGGCAAAACAAAATTCCTTTTCGGGCTGTTTAAAATTGTAAATGCTCTTAAACGAATGATTAACTACACTATAAGCCAATAATTCAAAATTATAGATAGGATTGATTGCCTGGTCTCCTGTTTTGCTTCCATATCCGCCAATAACATAAGCGGTATCGGTGGCTGCATTGGTACCCAAAGCCGCAAGATAACGGGGCATAAAAAAATCCCCTTTGGATGGAAGCACTTCCCACTTATGATCCCGAAAACTGAATCGCTGAACAAGGTTTTTGTATTGCAATTGTCCATATCCACCAATAATATAAAGAGCGCTGTCGAAATTTGAAATAAACTTATTAGCCTGCCAAAATTCTGTAAGTATGGGTTTGGCAGAAAAATTTACCTGCCAAGCATTTTCAACTGAATCGTAGGCTGATACTGCCTTTTCATCTATATAAAAATTATAAAGCTTTTTAGACCTGTCATCAAAAATTGATTGATTGCCTGCTGGCAAAACACCCCTGCTTTTTAAGAGTTTAGAGCCTGACAGCTGATCGGTTTTAAGTGTCACCTTGTACAATGAATCTACGGAAGTGATGTACAATATTTCATTTTTTTTATCAAATGCAATACTGGGTGTAGCGGAGGTTTCAAATGCTTGAATCTCTTTCCATTTATGGTGTCGGGGTGAAATCCAAATGGGATTTTTTATTTGCGCAACATTTTTTTGAACTATATCAAATGCCTGGTTCCCTTCGGTCTCCGACAAAGGAAAAAAATATTTTTGTTTTTTGTTTTCTGTAATATTGATGTGCTTAACACACATGGGCGGCACATCAATAGTTTTATATCGTTCTAGGTTATTAGTGCCAAAAATTACTTTATAACAGGTAGCATCAGAAAAGTTGAGCTTGCCTTTACATACAAAACGGTTGTTCAAAAAAAAGTACACCTCCTTCAGCTTTTCATTAAACCTGATCTCGCAATGATTCCATTGGCCATATAGATTGGAAGAATCAATCTTAAAAGGATGAGAAAAGGATTCTCCGATAACAAAATTAAAATTTCCAAATTTACCGAGAGCTACAATATCTATATTCTGGTCAGCTGTGGTTATTACCCTTATTACATAGCCAAAATAGCCATTAAGGCCAGGTACAAATTTAAGATCAAAAAATATTTGAGTGTCTTCTTTTAAACAGAGGGGTTCATCAGGTGTTAAATTTAGAGAAGTACGTTTTTCAGGTATTGCTTCATGACTGGAAAATTGCAATCCATAAGACTGGCTGTATAATTCACCCGAAAATAAAAGCAGTCCTATTATTAAATAAAAATATATTCTCATATGCAATCAAACAATTTTATGGTAAAAATACTCAATATGGTACTCCCCAATCTTTGGTCAGGTTTTGTGCTTAGTTAAGAACTAAACTTGCGCGCTTCATTATAAATGATTGCGGCTTTTGTTTTTCAAATATAGTGATTTTACATGCAATCGTTTATTTTGAAGTGCAAGCCCGCCCGGCAGGGCTAGCTTGCATATCAGGCTGCTTTTTTTTCATACTCATCTTTTGGTGTGGTGTAATCCAGTGATTGGCGACCCCTTTGCTCATTGTAAAATATAAAATACTGTTGAAGACCTTTAAAAAGACTAAGCCCATCTTCATAAATATATAGGTAAATATGTTCATACTTCACCGTTCGCCACAATCGCTCTTTGAATATTTTATCAATAGCCCTGCCTTTTCCGTCCATACTTATTTGAATTTCATTTTTCTTTAAAAGATCTACATATACTTCACTTGTAAATTGGCTACCTGGATCAATGTTAAGTATTTCCGGTTTACCATTTGTTGCCATTGCTTCCTCAACAATTTCTGAACACCATTGTGCCGTCATTGTATTACTTACACCCCAACCTACAACATACCTCGTATGTACATCGATAATGGCACACAATTACATGAATCCATTTTTCATAGCTAAATAGGTAATATCTATTTCCCATACCTGGTTAGTTCTTTCAATTGCTAACCCTCTTAACAAATAGGGGTATTCATAAGCTGTTGAATCGATACGAGTATTGCGTGGTTTGCAATACAGCGTTTTCCAACCTTGTATTTTCATCAGCCTCTTCAACCTTTTTCTATTAATTTTATAGCCCTTTAAAATAAACAATACCAGTAGACGCTCTAATCCATAAAAAGGGGTTTTAAAGTATTGCTCATCCAATAAGCGTATTATAGAAAGATTTTCTTCACTTTCAGCCACAGGCTCATAGTAATAACTACTGCGATTAGCCTCCAACAGTTCACATTGTTTTACAACACTCAATTCAATATATTTTGAGTTAACCTGTGACGTCCTAAAATAGGTTGATTTTAGGTAAAAGTTGAAGATGCCAAGTGAGGAACACTTTGCAAAGTGCTCCTCACTTTTTTGTGCCATAATCTGGGTATTATTTGGCTTTATTCGTACATTTTTATAGGTGTAGCATAATGATTACTAATAGGTGGCCTTTGAGTATTGTAGATTTCCTCTACTCAAGGTGCTATATAAAGTTTCTGTATTTTGATAATATTATTTTAGTGATAATTTTAGTGCCTTTTTAATTATCAGACTAAAAATGAAGGAAATTAAAAAGGCGAAGCCCTTTAACAACAAGAATTACGGAGTAAAATAATCTTGAAAAACCTATTAATAATAAGTTTGAAGACATAAAAAAACTGAAACCTTTTTTAGTATTAGGTTTCGATAAGTATTCCCAAATCCCTTTTTATCTAACTTTCATCATCGGCCTAATTTGCTGGGTAACGCCATTTTGCAATCGGGCATAATATAAACCACTCGGTAGATGAGAAGCATCAAAAGTAATGGATTGCTTAGTAGTACTATCCACTGGATAATCTTTTTCTAACAAGTTCACGATCAATCTGCCGGTATTATCCATAATCTGTATCAAGGTATGTCCACCATCGGTAGTAAATTGAATGGTGGTAGAATTACTGAAAGGATTTGGATAATTGGTAATCAAACTATTGCCGGAGTTGTTGGGTAAAGCCGAATTACATAGACCTGCCTTAATCAATGGCAAATCCTGCAACTGCCCATTGATGGTGGGAGGAAACAAACCCTTCACTGTTTCTTTTGGGATACAGAACCACTTTTCCAACAAGGTGGAATAAACGCTTCGAAAATCATATTGCATGGGCACATTGTCACCTACCAAAGCTACGGGCTGAATTACAGGGTTATCACCTAATACACCGCCCTGGACTGCCTTGCCAAAAACAAACATTGGTGCCGCAGCTCCATGGTCCGTTCCTACACTACTGTTACTTTTAATTCGTCGGCCAAATTCGCTGAAAGTCATACCAACTACCCTATCTTCAATACCCAAATAAATAAGATCATCTTGAAATGCTTTGATAGCACTACTAACCCTTCCAAGTAAAGTAGCATGACTGCCAATGGTTGTATCGGTAGTAGTGGTTTGTAAACTATGCGTATCAAATCCACCGGTTGTAACCATATAAACCCTTGTCTTCAGTCCACCCTTAATAAGTCGGGCAACAATTTTTAATTGATCAGCCAAACTATTGCCGGAGGGATAGGGATTTTGTACGGTTACTTTTGCATTTGCCGCAGTTATCGATCCTGCATATTGCTGAGTTTGCCTGGCAACATTTCGAATAAAACTCAATTCTTTTCCTGCCTTGGTAGCGGGCACTGGATCACTCGTGCCATTTACCATTTGGTAAAATGAACTTGCACTGGTAATACTCATGGCCATATTAACACTTGGCCCCTGAGAAGACAATGATGCAGTTGAACCAATCTGAATAGCCAGCGGATCTAACATACTGGCATTGGGATAACCTTTCGGAAAATCTGGATATTCATAGTTAAGGTATCGTCCAGCCCAACCGGTATATACTTCCTGGTTGCTATTACTAGCCGTCATCCAAATGTCAGTAGCCCGAAAATGAGAAAAGTTAGGTTGAGGATAACCTACTGCTTGTATCACTTTTAATTTCGTTTCATTATACATGGATTGAAGGCCCGTCATACTTGGATGGAGGCCCGTATTGGAATATCCATTTAAGGTCAATATTTTATTTTGAGGGATGGCAATATTAGTCCGAGCTGCATTATACAGCCCATAGGTGCTAATGGGTATCACCATATTTAAACCATCATTACCACCGGAAAGCTGAATGATCACCAACACATGATCGGTATCAGTACCATTTCCAATTAACGCTTTTACCAACGGGGAGTTTTCATTGAACGCCTTCAAAGAATACCCGCTGATAAAAGCTGGCAAGGTAACTGCTACAGATTTTTCCAAAAATTCTCTGCGTTTCATGTGTCTATTTTTATTTTTTAGTCAAATGTAAACCAACATTGGTAGCAGCTATTGTAAAACAAATCGTTTACTTTAACAGTTGCCCTAATACATTTCTACTTAAATTATTATGGTGCCATTTAAAAAATTAGCTCAATTGATATTCACTCAAGTTCATCAGATACCTGAACAAATCTTTCAAGCGGGTATTCACAATATTATAATTGGCAACTATCGGATTGGCAATATAATCCGCCCATGCATTTGTCCAATAATAGTCATACTGCTGGTTACTTAGCAATAACTGAGTCTTCATTTGCTGCTTCACTTGGGGCGACACACTAATACGATAAATGCGCTTGATCGTGTCATCAATCAAATCATTTGGATTTCCCGGATTGGGCAAAGTTTTGGCAAACGCAATAAAATCAAATTGCATCTTAAAAGTATTTCGCGTATACCCAGAATTGGTCATAATGTCGGTAAACTGATTTCTTTTTGGCAACGAGTCGGAGGATATCCAAATTTCATGAAACAAAGGTTCTTGATAATATGCGGGCATCCCTGCTACATTTGGAGGGTCATGCAAGTTTAGTCCCTGATTGTTCATTAAGGAATATAAAGTATTCCAATGTCCATAACTGGTGTCCCAATCACTTGCCAATGGCATGCTAACAGAAAACTCTCTCATTGAACCAATTACCAAATCAGCCGGTGTCTTAATAACACAACCTTGATTGAGTATATCAAAAAAGTGTTCGCTTTTGAAAAGCGCTGACAAGACGGGTTTTATGTCATAATTGTTGTTACGAAAAATATCTGCTAGTGGGGCGATTACATTGTTTTCTGTGGTGGCATCAATTTCATAGTACACAAACCAACGATACAGCTTTCTTACCATAAATTTGGCAACTTCACCTTGTGCAAAGATCATAGTAAGTAGATCATCCAACTCCATGTCTCCTGCAGTAGCACCTGTCCTTCCGGCGACAAGGGTATTGTTGTAAAATGAAGAAAACTGCTTACCTACGGCACTGTGTTTGGTGGAATCAAAATAGCTTTTATAGGTAGTGGCATTAATACGCCAGCCAGTTAAAGCTTTGGCAGCTTCCTTTACATCCTGCTCAGTATATTGACTGCCCGGTCCTTTGCCAATTGCAAATAACTCCTGTAGTTCACGGCCATAATTTTCATCGGGAGCTGAAGCGGTGCTTAAATATCCATTTAAATACTTAAGCATGGCAGGGTCGATTGACATGCCCCTAACCAGTTGTTTAAAATTACCCAGACAATGTTGACGAATCAAGCTATGCTGCTGGTAAATCCAATTCGCATTGGCAACATCATCCGCCTCATTTCCAAAATGATTGATCCATAAAAAAATCATTTTTTCTCGAATGCTTCTGTCCTGGTTAATCATCACGCCAGCCCACCATTTTTTATAGCTTGCAATACGTTGACTTTGAACGGTACCATCACTATTGATATCATTAACCCAAGTGGTTCCTTGCAAAATATTAGCATCCGGCTTAGCTCCAACGGTAACAGTAGTCAAGTATTCTTTTACTGGGGCTGTGGGATTGGGAGCCAGTGGAGCAAGTAACTCATCCACCGACTGGCTCATAGTTCGGGTGGAAAAATAATCAACATCCAATTTTTTAGCACCAAACATGGTTCTCTTGAGCAGATGGATTACTTCATTAGAGGTCCAAGGCCCTGCATAAGGGTTGATGCCACTCATAACCCTAGTGGGCGAAACAGCTTTTACCTCTGCCAATGCAGTCAATGAACGGTTGGTAAGAAAATCGCTTTCATTCATAGCACTTTGATATTGGATGTGAGTAAAATAAACTGCTACTACAAGATTTTTTTTACAAGTTTACTTTGGGTCACAATTTTTGTAAAGTTAAAATCAATAGCATTTACAATCGGTCAATTTTTACTTTAATAAAGTTAGCAGTATTAGTCGATATTTTCAATTATAGCTGCAATACCCTGTCCACCTCCCACACAAGCGGTGACAATTCCGTATTTTTTTTTGAGTCGCTTCATGTCATTCACCAGTTGAATAGTTAGCTTGCAACCCGTGCAACCTAATGGATGTCCTAAAGCGATTGCTCCGCCATTAATATTTACTCTAGCAGCATCTAATTCCAGCATACGAATAACAGCCAATGACTGGGAAGCAAATGCCTCATTGAGTTCAAATAAATCAACCTCATCTAGGCGCATTCCTGCCTGCTTTAAAACTTTGGGTATTGCCTCTATTGGTCCGATTCCCATCACACGGGGATGCACACCTGCACTGGCGCAATTTACCAACCTTGCAATTGGTTTTAATCCCAATTCCTGAATCATCCTTTCACTCATTACGATCACAAATGCAGCACCATCACTAGTTTGAGAACTATTTCCGGCAGTAACACTCCCCCCTAAGGAAAAAGCAGGCTTTAATTTTGCCAATCCTTCTAGAGAGGTATCCGCTCTTACTCCCTCATCCGTATCTACCGTAAAATTTCTTTTTTGCTTCTTCCCTTTGGCATCCAAATACACTTCTTCCACTTCGATGGGAAGGATTCCTGATTTGAAATATCCTTCTTTAATGGCATTGCCAGCCTTTAGGTGACTCTGGTAACTGAAAGCGTCTTGGTCTTCCCTACTGACCTTATATTCATTGGCAACTGCTTCAGCAGTTAATCCCATGCTAACATAATAATCCGGATTTTCTTTAGCGATAGAATAGGCTGGCGAAGTCTTCCAACCTGCCGTTGGTACCATACTCATGCTTTCTACCCCACCCGCAATAATACATTCGGCCATGCCGGTTCTGATTTTGGCAGTTGCAATGGCAATACTTTCCAATCCACTTGCACAATAACGGTTGATGGTAATACCCGGAGCATGTATTCCTACCGCTTGGGCAGAAATCATTCTCCCCACCTGCAAGCCCTGTTCCGCCTCAGGCACCGCATTGCCAACAATTACATCATCAATTCGCTTTACATCCAACTGGGGAACAGTAGCCAACAATCCCCTAATCAGGTCAATCGCTAGGTCATCGGGCCTAGTAAACCTAAAAGCTCCTTTTTTACTTTTGGTAACAGCAGTCCGGTATCCTGCAACTATATAAGCTTCCTGCATATACTTAAAATTTGATGGTTTTTAATGACGCCACTTCGGGCTATGCGCCAATAGTTGTTTATGCAACTTTCTATATCAAAGTTATAAATTCTAAGGGAAAACAAAAAAATCAATACAGTAACCTAATTTTGCATTGATATGTACACAATCATTCGAACTATTTTATTTTCTTTTAATCCAGAGTGGGTTCATTATTTTTCAATGAATGGGTTGAAATTTCTTTGTAAGCTACCCTTCGGAAAAAGCTTATTGCAAGCTACTTTCAAACCTTCTGGAGATAGTTTAAAAACAAACTTCATCGGAATTAGCTTCCCCAACCCCATTGGCTTAGGTGCCGGATTTGATAAAAATGCCCGATACCTCAACGAGCTAGAAGCGTTGGGATTTGGATTTGTTGAAATTGGTACAGTTACCCCCTTGGCACAAGTAGGTAACGACAAACCAAGGCTCTTTCGATTGCCAAAAGATAAAGCCCTGATTAATCGGATGGGATTTAACAATGATGGGGTGGAGGTAATTAAGGAGCGTCTTCGAAAATGGAACCTGCTGGTAGCAAAAAAAAATGACCCCTCAAGTAACCAGCGGCTGATTGTAGGTGGCAATATTGGAAAAAATAAAATAACTCCCAATGAAGATGCCTGGAAGGATTATGTAATTTGCTTCAATGCATTGCATGACTTCGTAGATTACTTTGTTGTAAATGTGAGTTCTCCCAATACCCCTGGCTTAAGAGAATTGCAAGAAAAAGAGTCCTTGCGGAAAATTTTAACGGAATTGCACATTCAAAATAACC
>JBIKOV010000309.1:0-3545 GCA_044357815.1 Ferruginibacter sp.
TGTGCTAACCATATCGATTCGGTATTTGGACCGCATAAGCGGCTCGATGTACCCGGACATGAAGAAATTGAACTTGCCCTTTTTAAATTATATAAAGCAACGGGTGAAAAAAAATACCTCGATTTATCTACTTTCTTTGTTGACGAACGTGGCGATCCAAAGCGGATGACAGCAGAAAAAGTTGCTCCACCTGATAAGGATCCCAGTGCAAATACACCAAACCGTTGGCGTCCTCCCTCTTATATGCAGGACCACCTTCCTGTTACCCAGCAGTTCTATGCTGTTGGTCATGCCGTAAGGGCTACCTATCTCTATTCTGCAATGGCAGATATTTCTCATGAAAATAAAGAAACAAAATACCTGCCTGCCTTGGATTCCTTATGGAATGATGTAGTGGGTAAAAAATTGTATATCACCGGTGGTATTGGTACCAAGCAGTTTCATGACGAGGGATTTGGTTCAGCCTATCTACTTCCCAATGACAAGGCGTATTGCGAAACCTGTTCCAGTATCGGCCTTACATTCTGGAACAAAAGGATGACCTTGTTGCATGGTGATGCAAAGTATGCTGACCTAGAAGAACTTACCATGTATAATGCTGCTATTGCAGGTGTTTCGATAAGTGGAGACAAATTCTTTTATACCAATCCCTTAGAATCACAAGGCAAAGCCATGCGGAGTCAATGGGAGGATCCCCCATGTTGTCCCTCCAATATTGTTCGTTTTTTACCTGAAATAGGTTCCACCATTTATGGCAAAACAGATAAGGGGATTTATATTAATCAGTTTATTGGAAATAAAGCAACCATTGATATTGCAGATCAGAAAATTTCTTTAGCCATGGAAACGAATTATCCATGGGAAGGGTTGATAAGCCTGAAGGTTGAACCGGAATTTCCTGTGGATCTCACCTTACATTTCAGAATACCGGGATGGGCACAGGGAGAATTGCTACCAGGTGGACTTTACCATTTTGTTGACGGTAAATCAATTCCGGCAAATGAAGTGATGCTGAAAATTAATGGAGTTAGGGTCCTCAATTTTAGTCAGGAAAAGGGGTATGCAGTCATCCAAAGAAAGTGGAAAAAAGGAGATAAGGTGGAACTAGCGTTGCCGATGAATATCCGGCTGGTAGCTGGTAATTCCAATATTGCGGATACCCATGGCAAAGTGGTTATGATGCGCGGTCCTTTAGTTTATTGTATTGAAGAAACTGACAATAAGCGTTGTTTTGAGGGTGCGAATGAGTTGTATCTGCTCCCTTCGGGTTTAAAGGCGAAATACAGGAATGATTTGCTAGATGGAGTGGTTACCATTAATGGGACAGCTTCCTTACCCTCAACAATGGAAAAAATTGATATTACAGCTATTCCTTATTATGCTTGGTGCAATAGGGAGATCGGAAAAATGAAGGTCTGGTTGCCATGGCAAGAGAAGACAAATTAACGTGCGGAGAATTTGATTAAACAAGATATGGAAAAGTACAACCCAATTTAGCATTATGACTATCAATAAAAAATTAATTCATTTGTCTAAGGTAATCACCATCATTGCTATAATAATTGTGTTATTAGTTCAGGCTAATTCAAAAACGCCTGCCTTCGAAAAACTGGAAGACAGTTTTGTAAATCCTCCGGTCGATAGCCGGCCTTTAGCATTTTGGGACTGGTTGAACGGTTATGTTGATACAGTCAAAATGGTATATGAATTGGAGGAAATGAAAGAGAAAGGTATGCAAGGAGCATTTGTATGGGACATAGGTGCACTTTCCGATCCCGGCAAAATGATTCCTGCTGGCCCTGCATTTTTAGGTGATCAATCAGTGGGCTATATGTCACTCGCTTTAAAAACAGCCAAGCGGCTTAACCTCAATCTAGGACTGTTTGCTTCGAGCAGTTGGAATGCTGGGGGATCTTGGATGGGGGAAGCTGATGCAAGTAAAGAATTGTTAACTTCAAAACAAGTGGTGTCAGGGCCATCCAACCAAAAGATAGTTATTGGAAAACCTGTAAATAGTAAAGGGAAAAATAATGCTCAAATATTTTCATTGATAACCACCATCGCCATTCCGCATTCCGGCACAAATGAAATTGATTACACCTTGCATCAACCAATTGTGTTGGATCAGTATACTTCGGATGATAAATATATTGACTGGAAAGTGCCTGATGGAAAATGGGATATTGTCTCGTTTTTTATGTGCAATACCGGACAACCTCTGGAGGTGCCAAGTCCAAATTCCAGTGGACCAATGATTGACCATTTGAGCAAAAAAGCTACCAGGATATATTTTGATAGTATCCTTACAAAACTGGCAAAGGGTAGCCCGAATAATCAGTTTAAATATTTTGAATTGGATAGCTATGAAGTCTGGTATGCAAAAGATTGGACACCAGGTTTTGTAAAGGAATTTACAACCCGCTATGGATATGATCCCAATCCTTTTCTTCCTTTGCTACACGGATATAAAGGCAAGGATAAACTTGTAGCAGAGCGTTTCGTGGAAGATTACAGCCGATTGGTAAGTGACCTGATAATTGAAAATCATTACGCTCAGTCGGTTGACATAGCCAATAAAAACGGCATCAAAATGTTTATAGAAGCAGGACATGGTGGTTATGCCAGGGTGGACCCTTTAAAGGCGCTGGGTAATTCCGATGTGCCCATGGGTGAATTCTGGAATAGAAAACAACACTGGGTTACCAAAGAAGCTGCCAGTGCAGCTCATATTTACGGGAAGAAGATCGTAGCCGCTGAATCGCTTACCGGTTGGCAAAACTGGCAAAATGGCCCTACTGATTTTAAGCAGTTGATGGACGTAGCCTTTTGTGAAGGTCTGAACCAGGTGGTTTTTCATACGTTTGCCCATAATCCTGAAATCGCTGCTAAACCCGGATTCGCCTATCATGCCGGAGAACATTTTAATGTGAATACTACCTGGTGGGAAATGGTGAGACCTTTTATGGATTATATCAGCAGAAGTTCCTTCTTATTACGTCAGGGAAATTTTGTGGGAGATGTTTGTCTCTATTACGGAGACCAGGCGCCCAATCTAGTTCCTCCAGACAGGCTTGATCCTAATATTACCCCATTGTATGACAACGACCATTGCCTTCACTGCGGGCAACTCAAGACCATCAATCCCGGAAAATTGCCTGGTTATGATTACGATTATATGAATGCGGATATCATTACGAAAAGGCTAACAGTTGAAAAAAATCGACTGGTTTTACCTTCTGGCCAAAGTTATAGGGTGATGCAGATCCCTGATAAGGACAAAATATCGCTCGAAGTATTAAAAAAACTAGACACACTGATTTATCAAGGGGCCATCATTATAGGTCGTAAACCACAAACAGCAACCAGTTTAAAAAATTATCCCGACTGTGACAAAGAGGTGAGTTCTATTGCAAACAAAATATGGGGAGATTGTGACGGTAAAAAAATATTCTCCCATCATTACGGCAAAGGAATGATTTATTGGGGAAAGACTGCAAAGCAGGTATTGGATGAACTTCGTATTCTTCCCGATATGGACGTCATTG
>JBIKOV010000095.1:0-12678 GCA_044357815.1 Ferruginibacter sp.
CCGATGCCAACGAAATAGTTATTACCCATAAAATTAGTAGTCAACACCTCATTTCCAGGTAAAATAGGTGCCAATTTTTCTAACGCCCCTTCTTGTGTTACCCATTGGTGATATTGCATTTTATTAAAATCCCAGAGATTAGTATGGCATCCAATACTAGTAATATCTGAGCAGGGAATACCACTAATCAGATAACTGAGGTATTGCGGCAAATGAAGTGCGTATTTTATTTTTTTAAATAACTCAGGCCTTTCATACTTGATGCGATACAATTGCATACCAGAATTTAAACTCCCTAAAACAGGCGAAGCTGTTTGATGAGTGAAAGACTGCACACCTCCATAGGTGTCATAAAATTGATGATGGAGTGTATCAGGATATTTTTTTAAATAATTGTACAATGGTGTAAGTGAATTCCCATTTTCATCTATATAAACTAAACTGGCCCCATAAGAAGAAAAATTAATCGCTTTGATAGAAAACTCCTCCATACTGATAACTTCCTGCAAAGAATCAATAATACTTATCCTAAGACTTTCTAAATTATCGCATTCATCCCCATCCTCATCGAGTGTCTCAGGAAATTTTGCTGATTTTTCATAGACGATTTTATATTGGCTATCAAACAGGAATAGTTTTTTATTGGTTTTACCAACATCGAAAATTGCTACAACTGGTATACTCGCCATGGTGTCTTTTTTGCTTCATAAATATTTACTGAAAGCTTATACCGAAACTATGAAAGATTGTTTGAAGATAAAAAAGAAATTTCAAATTGAACTGCTACAAACCTGTTGCCACCGTTGTCTGTCCGCGTTCTTTAATCAACTGATCCCTTACTTTTAAAGCGCGAAATAATTGAACTGGCTGTAAAGCACCGCCAGCTCTCAGTCTTGCTTCTGCCACCAACGGACGCACATCCGTTCTGTAAGCAGCCTGCAATATTTCCTGAGCTTTCACTACATCATTAACAGCCTGTACTTCTTTTAATGCTTTTGTATCTACTATCAATGCTTGAGCATAAGCAATCATAATTGCTTCAATGGATTGCAATAAATCTTCCAAAGGATCCTTTACATTATGGCTTGCATCAATCATCCATGCTAAGTCGGTAGCATGATTCATTGCTTTTGCATCCATCCCTTCCACCAGCTCATTAAAAATCAAAAATAACTGATATGGATTAATGCTGCCCACAGTCAAATCATCATCACCGTATTTGCTATCATTGAAATGAAACCCTGCCAACTTATCCTCCATCATCAATAAAGATACAATTTGTTCAATATTAGCATTTGGCAAGTGGTGACCAAGATCCACTAATGTATACGCTTGGGGACCTAGTTTAGAAGTATATAAAAGAGATTGCCCCCAATCGCCTACCGTAGTAGAATAAAAATTGGGCTCGTAAGCCTTATACTCCACAAACACTTTCCAGTCGGTGGGTAATGCTGCATAGATTTCTTGCAAACTTTCGTAGGTATTTTTCCAAGCGGATCTAAAATTCAATTGGCCAGGAAAACAAGAACCATCTGCTAGCCACACGGTCAGTGATTTTGACCCCAATGCGACCCCCTGTTTAATCACTTCTATATTATGATCAATGGCCTGCCTACGAACTGCCTTATCAACATGCTGCAGAGATCCGAATTTATAACTATGCGTTTGTACCTGTTGGTCTTGAAAGGTGTTGGAATTAACCGCATCAAATTTTAGATTATGTTTAGCTGCCAGCGCTTTAATAGCAGTTGCATCAGATGGGATATCCCATGGAATATGCAATGAAATAGCACCGCTTGACTGGTTGAGGGCATGCAATAAACCGATATCTTCTATTTTCTGTTCTAAATTTCCAGGTTCTCCACCTCCACTAAAACGGCCAAACCTAGTTCCACCAGTACCCAATGCCCAACTCGGAATGGCTACTTGAAAATCAATCAGTTTTTGTAGGATGGAAGCTGGATTGTTTATACCTGATACAATATATTCAAAACTCCGTTGGTGTGCTGCAAGATTATTGCCGTTACTTTCTTCGATCCATTGCTTATTTAATAACATACAGTGTATTTTTATTGCTACTTAATAGTATACTTTAATCTAAATGAAAAACTTCTTGTAATGGAATACTAATCGGAGAATTATCTGAATTAGAATCCATAATATCCTTCATAAAAGCCCACCACTTTTGCATTACTGGATGTAAAGGCAGGTCATCTAGCAGCATAGGATCCTGCACTTTCAATACACCAAATAAATTGCCAGAAGCTTCTTCCAAAAAAATAGAATAGTCACTTACTCCGGTTTCTTTTAATAATAACTGAAGGTCGGGCCATAATTCATCATGCCTCTTTTTATATTCAGCTTCTTGTCCTTTATGAAGCTTCATTTTAAAAGCAAGTCGATGGGCACTCAACGTTCCTGTGATATTATTCTCAGACAAACTTTCGGTGGATTTATTTTCTTCATTCATATTCATTATTCATTATCTCATAAATGCCATTGCTACGCCACCATCCACATTTAATGTATTACCGGTGGATTTATTTAACAATCCCCCCACAAAAGCAAAACATGCGTTGGCAATATCATCTGGCAGAATCATTTCATTTAATAAAGTTCGCTTTGCATAATAGGCGGGTAATTCAGCTACTGTAATGCCATATGCTTTGGCACGACCTTCGGCCCATCCGCCAGCCCAAATATTTGAATCAGCAATCACAGCATCCGGATTAACAGCATTTACTCTAATCTTATCGCCGCCAACTTCTGCAGCCATCAACCTACTCAAGTGAGCTTGTGCAGCCTTGGCAGAACCATATCCTGCATTGTTAGGACCAGCTACCACTGAATTTTTTGAAACAATATTGACTACATCTCCGCCAATATCTTGTTTACGCATAACGGCAATGCCTGCCTGCGAAACAAGGAACTGACCCTTCACTAAAATATCATATAATTTATCCCAGTCTGCAAGACTATGGTCGGCAATTGTTTTAGAGATACTGATTCCGGCATTGTTTATAATAATATCTACTCCTCCAAAAGCAAGCGCTGCACCTTCCATTGCCTGATGGATAGTTTCCAAATTGGTTACATCCAAAATCACAGCTGCTGCAGCATCTTTACCATATAATTGGACGAACTCAGCAGTAGCTATCTGCAATCTTTCTTCATTGATATCATTGATAATCACGCAAGCTCCCTCTGAGGCAAACTTTTTCGCAATCGCCTTACCAATACCACCAGCACTGCCAGTTATCAGTGCAATGCGACCAGATAAAGATTTAGGTTTCGGCATCCTTTGCAGTTTCGCTTCCTCTAGCAACCAGTATTCAATATTAAAAGCTTCTTGTCGGGGTAATGACGTGTATTCAGAAACGGCTTCAGCACCCTTCATTACATTGATAGCATTGATATAAAATTCAGCTGCTACTCTTGCCGTTTGTTTATCCTTTGCAAAAGTAAACATACCCACACCCGGGTACAATAATACTACCGGATTAGCATCGCGAATAGAGGGACTATTGGGATGTTTGCAAGCATCATAATAATCAGCATACATTACACGATATGCTTCAAATGCAGGTGCAATGGTAGCTTTGACGGCTGCTACATCACTTAAATCAGCTTCGGGAGCCAAAGACAATACCAACGGACTAATCTTAGTTCGCAAGAAATGGTCAGGACAACTCGTTCCCAGCGGAGCCAATCGATCGAGGTCATTGGAATTGATAAATTGTAATACCCGGTCATCATCGGTAAAATGTCCGATCATTTTAGTCTGTGAAGAACAAAACCCTCTCAACACTGGAGCCAAAGCTGCAGCTTGTTTCAATCTTTTTTCTTTGGGTAGCGATTTAATTTTAGCTCCTCCAAAAATTTCACCTTTTTTTCCGTAGTTCTCCTCCAAATAGATAGAACAACGCTCTACCACTTCAAGGGTATTGAGGTAACTTTCGTAGGCAGTATCGCCCCAGGTAAACAATCCATGGGATCCTAGCATAATGCCACGGATACCTGGGTTTTCATCTAGGCACTGTTTTAATTGAAGTCCAAGATCAAAGCCAGGCTTTTGCCAGCCAACCCAACCAATTTTCCCATCAAACAATTCCTGTGTGATTTTTTTACCATCCTTAGCGGCAGCAATAGCGATGGCTGCATCGGGATGCAAATGATCAATGTGCTTGAAAGGCAAAAAGCCATGCAAGGCGGTATCAATTGAAGGAGCTTTAGATGCTAGGTCATAAATACAATGATTGAATAATTCAACCATTTCATCTTCATGCTCAATGCCCCTATAAATATTTTTTAAATTTAGTAATCGATCCATATGCAGTGCTGCGAGACCATTTTTTTTGAGCGTACCAATATCGCCACCACTCCCTTTCACCCACATCACTTCTTTTTCAACGCCCGTCAAGGGATCTTTGGCCATTGCTTTACAAGAAGTATTACCACCTCCGTAATTGGTTAATCTAAGATCAGCTCCCAATAAATTGGAGCGATAAATCAATAAGGCAACTTCATCACCTTCCAATTCAGCTGCTTTGGCTTTATCCCACAGATAACTCACATTTTTAAATTCTATAACACCCATCGTTGTTTATTTTATATTATTAAAAAATTTATTTTAAGGAATTGCCATATCCCACTATAAAGATAGAGAGTATGATGGTTGCTATTCCCAGCATAATGGTGATGGTAGTTTTTCTACTTACACTCTTCCATTCTTTTAAAATCAACCCCCACATATTGGCAACTAAAATAATGAAAGACATGTGTAAGATCCAGGAACTTGCACCATTTCCAAGTTTACTTTCGCCCATACCATAAAAAAAGAATTGTAAAAACCACATCGTTCCTCCCAATGCACAAAACAGATAATTTTTAACCAATGGCGATTTTTGATTGGTATAATCCCCCATGCTTTTATTCCGGAGATTTAAAATAACACACCAGATAAAATTGGTGGTAAGTCCACCCCAAAGTATCACAACAAAAATTACATTATTGCGGTATAAAAATTCACCCTGCCCAGGATTTGCTGCTTTCCAAACATCATTCGCTACAATACCTAGTGTAGTGCCTGCTTCAATTCCAAAACTAAAACAAGCACTCAATACACCTGATACAATGGCAACTAATAAACCGATACCAATTTTAAATTCACTTCCTGAAGCATCGGTTTTAGCCCCTCTCAATTCTTTATCTTTCATCGCCCCGGCCTTGCCACAAATGATGATTCCAATTACACAAACTGCTAGTCCCAATAATACGAGTTGCCCCCAAGAAGTACCCACCAAATTTGCAATGGTATCTTTTCCTGCAGTAGGCGTATAGTAATAATAAATTGACGGAATGATTGCACCGAATACAGAACACAATCCTAGAATAATGGAACTACCCAATGAAACCCCTAGGTAACGCACACCCAATCCATAGGTAAGTCCGCCAATTCCCCACAACAATCCCATTATGAAAGTTGCACCTAATACCGCACCACTTGAATTACGAATGATATCTGCAAATCCAGGAATGGTAAGCCAGGCTGCTACGGGAGGTGCAATCAACCAGGAAAATAGCCCACCAACAATCCAAAAACTTTCCCAACTCCAGCCTTTTACTTTTTTATAAGGCATATAAAAACTACCTGAAGCAAACCCTCCTATAAAGTGAAAAATAACTCCGAGAATAACTGACATAATATAAATGATTTTAATATAAACAAGCTATAACGCAGTGAAGTTAAATACGAGCGTTATTTCACCTATCCTGCACTGTTATGTTTAATGACTAAAGCCGAACTGCAGATTCCAACGAAAGGAGTCAAATAAAAAATGCTGGGTGGGCGAAAAGACTACTTTACGGATTCCATTTCTATCATAACAGTTTTTAAAACAATGTGCTCAACACTTGTTGACTGTTGATTGATTTGTTGAATCAAAATTTGTACTGCTTTTTTAGCAATCTCCTTTATCGGTTGCGAAACCACTGAAATACCAGGCATACCTAATCGAAAAAGATCGTTGTCGTCAAAACAAATTACAGAAATATCAGCTGGTATTTTTTTCCCAATACTTCGCAAGGCTTCTAATCCTGCCACTCCGAGATTGTTAGAGGTAAAAAAAATGGCATCTATTTTATCATCTTGCAATTCTACAAACTCTTTGATCTCATTCACTACTTTTTCATCGGTTAGCCCAAAAGGTATTTTTTTGATTACTCGCTGATCAAGTCGGAGCTGATTATTTTTTAAACCCTGCTGATACCCCTCCATACGTTGCAACATTTGCAACTGATCAGTAAGGTTAGTAACCAATGCGATTTTTTTATGCCCTTTCCGAGCTAAATAATTCACAGCTTCCATGCTACCATTGATATTATCGATGGTTACATAGCTGGAATCCAGCTGCTTGTAATAACGATCAATTAAAACTGCAGGTTTTTTTTCTTTCAGCAATTTTTCCAATTCGGGCAACATAGCTTTGGTAGGCGCTATGATGTATCCATCCATGTGTTTATCCACCAGCATATTTAGAATATGGCGAGACTTTCCTTCGTTGTTTTCGCTGCTGCAAAACATAACGGTATAGCCCAATTTATCCGCCTCCTCTTCTACAATATTGGCTAGGTGCCCAAAAAAATAATTAGAGATATCGTCTACAATTAAACCAATGGTATTGGTCTTGCCGGTTCTTAATCCCTTAGCAAAATGGTTAGGTCGGTAATTCATTTTCTCACCCAATGCAAGAATTTTTCTTGTCATTGCCTCACTGATCTTCATTTCCTTAGCACGACCATTTAATACGATCGATACCGTGGTAAGTGAAACACCCGCTTTGGCCGCAATATCTTTTATGGATATTTTTTTTGTCATGGGTTTGGGACCATCCATTATTTTACAAACTAGCAGTAATTTCGCTGATAGCCACCGGTCTTCCTTCAAGCACCGATTTTTTGGCGGCAACTGCAATAATAGTTGCTTTCAAACCATCGTCTCCACTAACCGGTATAGGTTCATCCTTACTGATGGCATCAATAAAATATTGAATTTCATTAAGGTAAGATGCTGCATAGCGATCCATAAAAAAGTCTAACGGCAATGACAGGTGTATTCCTTCGGCATCAAACACTACGTTACGATTGTGCTGATTATTTTCCACCTGAATCATTCCCTTGTTTCCAAATACTTCTAGGCGCTGATCATATCCATAAATCGCTTTACGACTATTGTCAATAACAGCATAGGTGTCATCTTCAAATATCAATGTAGTCAATGCTGTATCTATATCACCCACTTCACCCACCTGCTTGTCTACCAATACCAGTCCTCTAGAATACACTTCCTTCACCTCTTTACCCATCATGTATCGGGCCATATCAAAATCGTGAATTGCCATATCCATAAACAAACCTCCAGAGTTTTTAATGTAATCCAAGGGTGGTAATCCCGGGTCACGACCGGTTATTTTAACTATCTGAATATCCCCAATACGGCCAGCCTGTATACTTTTACGGGCTTGTAAAAAATCTGGATCAAAACGTCTATTAAAACCAAGCATCAATTTGATACTAGATTTATTTGCCATATCAACCAAAGCTTTCGTTCTTTCCAAAGAAAGATCCACCGGTTTTTCACAAAAAATATGTTTGCCCGATTGAAGCGCCAACTCAATCATTGCTGCGTGAGAACTGGTAGGTGTACATATCAACACCGCTTCTACTGCAGGCAAAGCCAATACTTCTTCAGGGTTGGAAGAGAAAAAAACATCTTTAAAGTCTTTTTTAAATTCATCCGCAGGATAATGTGTATCTGCTACTGCCACCACATTCACTCCTGGGAATCGGAGTAAATTTTTAAGGTGAATTTTTCCGATTCGGCCTACACCAAAAATTGCAATGTTTACTTTTTTCATGGAAATGTTTTTAATTTTAATTTTTTCTAATTAGAAAAGATGATTGTAAAATGCTTTGCTAATAATATTTAATTGTTTTGATAATTTGCAATGATTCAAATTGGCTTTCCAATCGCTACAGACCAATACTTTTTAAGTAATCCCTGTTGTGCTGTGCACAAAGTTTAGGTTCACCCATTCCCGGCAATACATCCTGCTCTACCACAATCCATCCATCATAGCCTTTGGTTTCAAGAAATGTTTTGATTGCTTCAAATGGCACATCCCCTTTTCCCAATTCGCAGAAAACACCATTGCTTACCGCTCCAAAATAATCCCACTGATGAAGTGCTGCCTGTGCTGCAATCGCCGGATTAAAATCCTTAAAATGGACATGCCATACCCTGTCATAATATTTTTGTAATGCAGCCAATGGATCTGTGCCTCCACCCAAACGATAGTGCCCGGTATCAAAGCAAAGACCTACCAATGCAGGATTGGTATATTCCAAGAGCCAGTCAATCTCCTGAGGTGTTTCAATATACCCACCACCATGGTGATGAAACACGGTACGCATACCATATTTTTCTTTCACCGCAGCCGCCAAAGCATCGGCTCCTTTTGCAATCATTTTATATTGCTGTTCTGTTAACAAATGCTCCGCGCTAACTCTCCCAGCATTATTTGCCCTTTGCGCAACAGTCCCATTATCATCTGCCAATACGATGAATGCATTGGTATATCCGGCATCGTGCATTAGGCCGGCTGTTTTCAATGCGCGTGCTATACCTTCTGCATGGGCCGATTCATTGACCAAAGCAACTGGTACAAATGCACCTAACATATCTAAATTTCTTTTACTAACGGCTAACCTTAGCTGCTGGGGATCGGTGGGCATAAAATCCCAGTCTCCCAATTCAGTTCCTTCATAACCAGTTTCAGCAATTTCATCTAACACCTGTTCGTATCCTAATGACTTCCCTTCTAGCTCAAACTCTAATACACCCCAGCTGCAGGGGGCATTGGCTATCTTTATTTTTTTATGACTCATGATCGTATTTAATTTTTATTGCAAAATATTTACGCTATTCAAACGAACACATGAAGATGATATCTTTGAATAGGTGTTAACTAAAGTTGGGGATTTTTAAAATTTACGTGTCCACTCTTTTGGCCAACGTTCGACCACCACTTTGGTTTGCGTAAAAAATTCAATCGCATGCTTTCCCTGGCCATGCAAATCACCAAAGAAACTTTCTTTCCAACCACTGAAAGGAAACTGGGCCATTGGAGCTGCGATACCAATATTGATTCCAATATTTCCTGCCATTGCTTCACTACGAAACTTACGAGCACTACTACCACTATTGGTAAATAGGCAAGCCATATTCCCGTACCTACTCTGGTTAATAAAAGCGATTGCATCCTCGACCGTTTTCATGTGCAGCAAACTCATCACTGGTCCAAATATTTCTGTTTTAATCAACTCCCCACTCAGAGAAAGATCCTCAATAATAGTAGGACTAACGAAGTTGCCAGTTTCAAATCCACTGATTTTTTTATTTCTTCCATCCAGCAATACGGAGGCCCCTTCCGAAACCCCTTGGTCAATTAATGATTCAATTCTTACTTTACTATCATTGCTGATCACCGGCCCCATGTCGATACCCGTACTCATGCCATATCCAACCGTTCTAGCCTTCGCTGCTTCATATAATGATTCCTTGATTTTACTATTCTCTTCTACTGTAATTACCACAGAGGCGGCCAAACAACGTTGACCTGCACAACCAAAAACACTGTCCGTAATAATCTGTGAAGTCATTTCAATATCAGCATCTGGCAATACTACCACGGGATTTTTTGCACCCCCTTGAGCTTGTACCCTTTTGCCATTGGCTGTTCCTTTTGCATAAATATATTTCGCTACTGCTGTGCTACCAACAAAACTGATAGATTTTACCAACGGATTTTCGAGCAACTCATCTACACTAGCTTTGCCGCCATGTACCATATTAATTACCCCTTTTGGTAAATCCAACTGGTGCAATAATTCAAAAATCTTCATCATCGTCAATGGTACTTTTTCGGATGGTTTGATGATCATGCTATTACCGGTGGCAATTGCATAAGGCAAAAACCAGAAGCTAATCATGGCCGGAAAATTGAACGGCGCAATACAAGCTGTAACACCTAAGGGCTGACGAATCATAAACTCATCAATACCCGTTGCTACATTTTCTAAAAATTCACTTTGCATTAGCATCGGCGTGCCACAAGCAACCTCCACATTTTCAATCGCCCTTTGTAATTCACCGCTTGACTCTGCCAATGTTTTACCACATTCCAGTGTAATTAATTTAGCAATTTCATCACGATTTTCTTCTAGCAGTTGCTTTAACTTAAACAGCGGCTGAATTCTTTTTAATACCGGTACATTTTTCCATTCTAGGTAAGCAGCTTGTGCAGCCAATATTGCCTGGGCTACATCCTTTTGGGTTTCATTTCCATAAGGCACTTTGGCAAGTACTTCCTGCGTTGCAGGATTGACCACATTAATGGATTCACTACCAACACTATTAACCCATTCCCCATTAATGTAATTCTGTAATAGATTCATAATTAATTATTTTAAAACGATTGATTGATTTACTTTATTGATATAACGCTATTTGATTAATAATATTTTTGGGTAGATTTGTTTTTAACCAATTGAGCATGTGCTAGTTTTACTTTTTTGCTGGTTGAAATTTGAGCCACCGGCACTTCCCACCAAGCATATCCACCCACTCGTTGGTCGCGGTCTGTTTCCACATAGATAACGGTAGTGTTTTTTATTTTTTTAGCATCTTCCAACGCTGTTTTTAATGAGGCCGCCGTAGTTGCTTTTAATACTGTGGCACCCATGCTAGCAGCATTGGCAGCTAAATCAACGGGAAGGAATTTGCCATCTAGTTGGCCGGTTTTTTCGTTACGGTATCTGTACCTAGTGCCAAAACCTTCTGTGCCCAATGATGCTGAAAGACCACCAATACTGGCATACCCATTATTATTTAGCAAAATGATGGTCAGCTTAATACCTTCCTGGATAGCAGTAATGATTTCCTGCGACATCATCAGGTAACTGCCATCACCCACCATAATGTACACTTCCCTTGACGGATCAGCCATCTTGGCTCCCAAACCGCCTGCAATTTCATATCCCATACAAGAGTATCCATACTCCAAATGAAAACCTTTTGGATTGCGGGTTCTCCAGAGTTTATGTAGATCTCCGGGCAAACTACCTGCAGCACAAACCACCATATCATTGGCAGCACTAGCGGTATTCACAGCACCTATCACCTCTCCCTGACTAAGCGGTACACCATGATTCAGTGAATACACTTCCCCTACTTTTTTATCCCACTGCTTGTTATACTTTACCACCTGGTTTCCATAAGCAACCGGTACTTTATAATTTTTTAATAATGAAATCAACTCAGTTACGATTTCCTTCGCATCCCCCACCACCGGAATAGCCGAATGTTTGAAAGCGTCAAATTCAGCCACATTAATATTGATGAATTGTACCGATTTGTTTTGAAAGGCCGCCTCTGAAATGGTAGTAAAATCGCTGTATCGAGTTCCAATACCAATCACTACATCTGCAGTTGCAGCCATCGCAATAGCTCCGGGAGTACCTGTAACACCAGCTGCTCCAAGGTTCTGTGGTTCGTCGTACTGCAGACTTCCCTTTCCGGCAAAGGTTTCAGCAACAGGAATACCGGTAGCATTCACCAATTTTTTCAATACTGCTGTTGCACCACTATAAATTACTCCTCCTCCTGCAATAATCAATGGTTGCTTGGCATTTTTAATGGCTGCTACCGCCCTTTGCATAGCCAGCTTATCGGGCCTAGTGCGTTGCACCTGCCATATTCTTTTTTCGAAAAAACTAGCGGGAAAATCAAAAGCCTCGGCCTGCACATCCTGCGGAAGGCTGATAGTAACGGCACCAGTCTCCACTGGCGAAGTCAATACTCTCATTGCTTCTGGCAAAGAAGTAAGTAGCTGCTCTGGTCGATTAATCCGATCCCAATATTTTGACACTGGCTTAAAACAATCATTCACTGAAATATCCTGCGAAGTATTACTTTCCAATTGCTGTAATACCGGAGCCACTTGGCGGGTAGCAAAAATATCACCAGGCAATAACAATACCGGAATGCGATTAATGGTAGCCGTTGCAGCACCAGTAATCATATTGGTAGCCCCAGGGCCGATTGAAGAAGTGCAAACCATTGCACCCAATCTATTCTTTGTTTTGGCATATCCGATAGCCGTATGCACCATCGCCTGCTCATTTCGACTTTGGTAATATTTAAAGGAGGGATACTGAAGCAATGCTTGCCCAATACCTGCTACATTTCCATGTCCAAAAATACCGATACAACCTCCAAAAAAAGGTTGTATCTGACCATCTCTTTCAACATATTGATTTTGTAAAAACAAGATGGTTGCTTGAGCAGTGGTATATCGTTTTGTTTTAGATGCCATAAAATTTATGATTTAAGAATGATGATATTAAATTTATTTTATTAGTAAAAATTAAAATCCGCCTCTAGATTCAATCAAGTTCATGGCCTCTTCATAAGTTGGCATATCATTGGCGCAGCCGGGTTTTTGAACCACCCATGCGCCGGATGCATTGCCCATTCTGCATGATTTGTACAAATCCCAGCCCTGCAGATGCCCATATATAAATCCGCTAGCGAATGCATCACCTGCACCCAACACATTG
>JBIKOV010000310.1:0-3518 GCA_044357815.1 Ferruginibacter sp.
TTTTCTGGCATTTCCCCGGCTATTTAAACAAACCGGTTATTCGTGGGAGGGATTCCATTTTCAGATCGAGGCCGGTGACTGCCATGCGCAAGGGCGATTGGAAAATTTTGCTATATCATGAGGAGTGGGTCTTGAATGGTGGGATTGAACGTATTAACACCAATAATGCCATTGAACTGTATAACCTCAAAGAGGATGAAGGCGAAAGAAACAATCTTGCACTTATAAATAAAAAGAAAAGAGATGAATTGTTGAATGATGTACTATCCTGGATGAAGGCTACAAAAGCAAAATTGCCTGTTGCCATTGATGCGGCGCATCAGTTAGAGGCTGGTGAAGGGGGTGACGATAATTAATTACTAATATGATTATCGGAATAAAGCGCTGAAAAAATGAATAGATATGAAACTTAAAACTTACTTATTTTGGATAAATTAAATCAATTAATATTTATGAAAAAGTTACAACAAATTTTCCTATTACCATTAACCTTCGGCTTTGCCTTTCTATTTCAGTTGAGTTCGTACGCTCAGCAAAAAGAAAAAAAACCGAATATCATTATCATCTATACCGATGACCAGGGAACTCTTGATGCCGGCTGCTATGGGGCAAAAGATTTATCTACTCCAAATATTGATCGGCTGAGCAGAACAGGCATCCGCTTCACTCAGGCATATGCGCATACGGTATGCTGCACTAGCAGGGCTTCTGTGATTACAGGCAGGTTTCCCCAGCGATCAGGGATAAATAGCTGGACCCAAAATGATGCTCATAGTAAAGAAAAGGGAATCAATATGCCGCTCAGTGAGGTAACTATTGCAGAGGTTTTGAAAGACAACGGATATAAAACTGGCATTTTCGGGAAGTGGCATCTCGGAGCTGCAGTTGAAAATGGTCCAATAGAACAGGGCTTTGACACATTCTATGGCTTCAGGGGTGGATTCATCGATAACTATGTACATTATTTTCTTCATGGAAAAGGATATCATGATCTCTGGAAAAATAACGAAGAAATTTTTGACCGAAACCGTTATTTTCCTACCTTAATGACTGAACAAGCCATTCAATTTATTGAAAATAATAGTCAGCAACCATTCTTTTTGTATGCTGCATTTAATCTGCCACACTATCCATTGGAACCTGATTCTCAATTTGTTTCTATCAATAAAAATTTAGAAGAGCCAAGAAAATCTTATGCAAATGTTCTTTCAACGGTAGATGATAAGATAGGCCAGCTACTCAATAAACTTGAAGAATTAAAACTCCGTGAAAACACCCTGATTTTTTTTATGAGTGACAATGGACATTCTACCGAAGAAACAACGATAAAAATTAAAAACCATCTTAGTGGCCTTCCAATAGGTACAGACTATTGTGCCCATGGTGGCGGTGGATATACAGGAAAATGGAGGGGGGCAAAAGGGAGTTTTCTGGAAGGCGGTATTCGTGTACCGGCAATCATTAGTTATCCTGGGCACTTTCCGGAAAATGTATCTAGAGATCAAATAATTACTAGCATGGATTTTTTCCCAACAATATGTGAGCTTATCGGAAGTAAAATGCCGAATTGCTTACTTGATGGAAATAATCTGCTTCCTTTGATAGTGTCGAATGCACCCTCCAATTATAAGGAGCTCTATTTTCAATTTGAAGACCAGTGGGCGGTAAGAGAGGGAAAATGGAAACTGATTGTAAATGGACTGGATAATACAGGTAAATTCTCACCCCATTTACAAAAAAACATAACAATGGAATCTCCTTATTTGGCTAATCTGGAAGGAGAAAGTCCTGAGGAACAAAATTATGCAGCACAGTATCCTGAAATTGTAGAAAGGCTTACAAAATTACATATAAAGTGGGCAGCCGATGTTAATAAAACAAATATTGAAAACAAGTAGCTCATCTTGTATTTCTCGCTAACATTAGATACCAATATCCAAAAGTAGAAAAATCATTTCAACAGATATATGAAAAAAGTAATTCTCACCAGTATTATCTATCCAATGATTCTTTTGGTAACATTGGTTGCCAATGCACAAGAATTGTTTAGTCCTTTTGAAAGAGCCAAACTGCATGCTTTAACTTATGACCGGCCTGCTCCCGATTTTTTTGAGGGAGCCTTGCTTGGAAATGGTGCAATGGGGGTAGTGGTGACGACTAGGCCCGATGCTGTGGTGCTTTATTTCGGCCATAATAATGTTTGGGATATTCGCTTGGCTGAAAACAACAGAGAGAAGATTGGAACCTTTCAAGAAATATTCAACAAAGTGAAAGCTATACCAGATAGTTTGTCGGTGCTAACAGATAATCCATGGTACAATGCATACAAAACGATGACTGCTGAAAATTACAGAAAACCTTATCCACGTCCATTCCCCTGTGGTTCCGTGTTGTTGGGGTTCGATCGTCGGAATGCTGAAATGGTAGGGCATAAGCTGGATATTGCTAACGGAATGTGCGAAGTGTACTTGCTTACGAAAGAGCAGAAAAAAATAACCCTTCAAATTTTTATTGATATGGTCAAAGATCAGCTTTGGTTCCGCCTAGTTGATCAGCAGGGCAATCCTTGTGATAATATCTTTGACCGTGTTAGGGTGATTCCAGATCCTTCCACCCCGAAAGAATTTCCAACAACAAATATAGAAGAGAATCTTGAAAATGGACTGATTGGGTTTCGTCAGAGATTGCCCTATTTGGAGCCTGAGAAATACGATGTGGCAAAAGGACATCCGAAAGACAAGGCTTTCCACCTAACTGCATCCTTGAATTGTTTGTTGGAAAAAAAATCCAGAATCAACTGGTATGGCATACAGCAGACAATGGTACCTATGGAAGCAGGGATTAAGAAGAAACCGGGCTTTATAGGCGTCATTACGCTTCAGGAAGGACTAAACAGTGAGGTCGAATATGATTTGCCCAAAAAAGCGATTCCCAAAAATGAAGATTTGGTGGTGTTCTTGAACAGGTCACAACAGATATGGAAAGATTATTGGGCTAAGTCGGGCATCATCCTTGCCGATCAGTTTCTAGAACAGATGTGGTACCGGAACCTATATTTTTTAAATTGTGCTGCCAAAGATGGGGCTACTACTCCAGGGCTTTTTGCCAACTGGAGTTACAATACCATTGGCACTTCTTGGCACGGCGATTACCACATGAATTATAATACGCAGCAGCCTTTTTGGGTAACCTTTTCAAGCAACCATCTAGAGAAAAACCTGCCTTATGTGAACCTGATTGAAAAGTTGATGCCTGTGAGCAAGCGCTGGGCAAAAGAATATTACCAACTACCAGGTGCCTATTTTCCGCATAGTGCTTTCCCGGTTGATATGACTATGAATCCTTATCCTGTTCCCACCTGGGGCTGGGAGATTTTAGAAACACCCTGGGCTGTTCAAGGCCTGTGGTGGCACTATCTTTATTCGGGTGATGTTGAGTTTCTTAGAAACAGGGCATTTGGTCCTATGAAAGCAGCGGTTGAATTTTTGGTGGCCTATATGAAAAGACCCGAAGCAAGT
>JBIKOV010000311.1:0-3513 GCA_044357815.1 Ferruginibacter sp.
GAATGGTTCCTTCAAATTTTGAATTAAAATAAGGATCTTAAAGAGAAGCGATTAAATGAACAAAAACAGAATGAATGAAACATTTAATTAGTCAATTTTTAAAATAACTGATGCCTAAAGAAAATTGATAGTATATAAATAAATGGGGATTAAAAGAAAAAGAAAAATTGGAATACCTGGTATATCTAGGGATAAGAAATTTTCAATTGCCAGAAGCAAAAAAAGAAATAGTTGAAACATCGAAAAATCTATTATTGAAATCATGGATGGGGGAGCGCCCATTGAGTACTGATTTGGCTAATATTAAAACTAGGTTAATAAGCAGTTTGGATTTAGGTGAAGCCATCATACCTAAAGCAATATTTGAAAATCCTAATGGGACCCCTGTTGAGTTAAGTACTGACTATTTTAATGAAAAAAGGGTGCCCCATAGAAATAAAGTAGGGCTCTTTAGTAAGGTAAGTTTGGGATACACCCCAATTAAGTTGTGGCCAAAACAAACGGGAATCCAGGGATTTGGAAACATGGTATTTTAAAAAATAATCTTTAAACCAAATGATAAATTTTTAAAAGATGAGTTATAAAATTTCATTTACACCGGCCAGGTTTACATGCCTTGTAACCATTTCTATTTTGCTATTTACCTTTTCTTTTTCCCTAGGGATGTATGGACAAAATAAGCCATCGCCAGAATTACAGTTGCAAAATATGAAACAAGATTACCTGCAATGGTTAACGAAAGGTACTGCCCCTGAGCTGCTGGTTGAATTCGATCCGGCCCCCGTTGCCCTTGATTTACCAAAGCCGCGGTTTACCTGGATCATGATTATGGAAGGTAGGGGACGCAGACAGACTGCTTACCAGCTATTGGTTGCATCCAGCAGGAAAATACTGGATGCGGGTGAAGGGGATATGTGGAACCCTGGCCTGCTGGCTTCAGACCAATCATCACAGGTGACTTATAAGGGACTGCAGCTTGCCAGCAATAAGGAATACTACTGGAAAGTGCGTATCCGGGACGAAGGAGGTAAAATACATTCATACAGCAAAACAGGAACTTTCAGTACCGGGTTGTTTAGCGAAGAAGATTGGAAGGCGGCCTGGATAGGCAAAGGGGATGCCAATGAGGTGAAATCAGCTGTAGATTCCTTTTTGAAAAAGAAATATTCCAAAGAAGTTGAAAAAGTAATTCCTGAATCCCGGTCTCCCATATTCCGCCATGAATTCCGTGTTGAAAAAAAGGTCCAACGGGCAAGGATGTTTGTTGCTGGACTTGGATTATATGAGCTGCGGTTAAATGGGAAGAAGGTGGGCAATAATGTACTGGCACCTGCAAGGACCGATTTCCGCAAGCGCATCCTTTATGATACTTATGATGTAACAGGTGAATTAAATTCAGGGATCAATGCATTGGGTATAATGCTCGGCAATGGCTGGTTTAATGGACAAAAGAAGTACTGGGGCTGGCAGATGCAATGGTATGGATCGCCACGCGCCATATTGCAGCTTGAAATTGACTATGCGGACGGTAGCAAATCACGGGTGGTGACAGATGGTAGTTGGAAATCCTCCTGGTCTCCCATTGTTTTTAATTGTTTGTTTGATGGAGAGCATTATGATGCCCGCCTGGAAAAGGAGCATTGGGACAAACCCGGTTTTGATGAAAGAAATTGGATGGCTGCCAATGAGGTGCCATCCCCAGGTGGAAAACTGTCTTCCTCATTGCATGAACCCGGATTGGTAACAAAAATCATTGAACCTATTTCCGTATATGAACCACGACCGGATACTTTTGTATTTGACCTAGGTCAAAACATTGCTGGATATGTTCGTCTTAAAGTACAGGGACTGGCCGGAACGAAGGTTAAATTGCGGTTCGCGGAGCAGATTCACGCCAATGGGATGATTGATCCGTCAAGTTCACGGGCGGCCCTGCAGGAAGATCACTACATTCTAAAAGGACAGGGTACTGAAATTTTTGAGCCTCGTTTCACCTATCATGGCTTTCAATATATTCAGGTAACCGGTTATCCGGGGACGCCTGCGTTGGAAGCGATTAAAGGCCTTTTTGTTCACAATGCTGTTTCCCCAGCTGGTAGCTTTGATTGCAGCAATGACCTGATCAACCGGATCCACCTTTGTACGGTTCAATCTCAACGTTCCAATGTACAGATGGGGGTTCCTACGGATGATACCCAACGTCCTGAGCGTCAGGGCTGGGGGGCGGATGCACTCATGACTTCGCAAGAAGCCATGCTTAATGTAGATATACCAAGGGTATACACAAAGTGGTACCAGGATAACCGGGACCAACAGGATCACTTGGGGCGTATTGGATGTATCGTGCCCAGGGCCGGTATTGAGGAAGATTTGGTGTGGAGTTCCTCTTTTGTTATCATGCCCTGGTATCAATACATTCATTATGGGGATACAGCTGTACTGGAAGTAAATTATAACGCTATTTTGCGCTACATGAATTTCCTGGCGAGCCAGGGCCGTTCAGACATTAAGCCAAAAGAAGAAGGTGAAAATCCCCTGTTTGACATGGCAATTCCACAACCTCACTTAGTAGGATATCTTCAGCAATCTCAATGGGGAGACCATCTTTCATTGGCCAAAGGATATAGTGGCAGATCGGGGTTACCCCTTTCAATCAGTACAGCAATTTATTATCATGATGTGCAGGTTATGGAAAAAATAGCTGGCGTGCTTGGAAAAAAGTACGACAAAGAAAAGTTTCACTTTCTTGCTGGTGAGATACGTAAAGCGTTCAATAATAAATTCCTCAACAAACAGGAAGGGTATTATGATGACCGGTCCCAGGCTGCACAGGCATGGCCGCTGTTTTTTGGCATGGTGCCGGAAGAATCTGAAAAGGCTGTTATGAATACCCTTGTTAAAGATATCATTGAGCTCAACAATGGCCACCCAACTACCGGTTACATGGGTACGAAATACCTAGTGGATGTGCTGACAAAAAAAAGCCGGGAAGATATTGTCTGGAGCATGGTTATGAAAACTGATTTCCCTAGCTGGAGCTATTTCCTCAGGAATGGACGTACTACCATAACCGAAGCATGGACGGGTGGAGGTTCACAAAACCACTTAACGCTGGGTGCTGCCATCGATCCCTGGTTTTACAATGTACTGGCTGGAATCAACCCCGACGAAGTGGCCCCCGGATTTAAAAAATTCACCATCAAACCCTTTATCCCGGATCATGACCTTGATTGGGTGAATGCATCCGTTCATACCATGCATGGAACCATCACTTCATCATGGCAAAAAAAACAGGATGGATTAATTCTGGAAATCAAAGTGCCGGCTAATACTACTGCAACCGTTCATCTTCCTGCGGGTAAAGGTGCTTCAATTACTGAAGGAGGGAAAACAGTATCCGCTAATAAAGGCATCAAAGCTGTCGAATCAGCAGGAAATGATGCAGTTTTCGAAGTGGGATCGGGATCGTTTTCATTTTTTATATCGAAAAAATAATAACGATAATAATGGAAG
>JBIKOV010000096.1:0-12616 GCA_044357815.1 Ferruginibacter sp.
AGCAATAAGGCAGATACCAGCTATTTTACCCAAATAATCAAACCTTCACCAACGGGAGTAATTTATTCCCTTCATGGCAATTATTTATGTAATAATGTCATTGACACAATGCATATTGTTTCTTCAGATTCACCTACTTTCAAGTGGATGCTCAATGGAACTTTGATGGCTGGGCAAACAAAAGATACCTTGTTGACCAGCCTGCCGGGTAGGTATAGTGCAATTCTTACCAACAGTGTCGGCTGTTCGGATACATTGACTTCAACGTATACACTCTATAAAATAGTGAAGCCTTTGCTGAAACTATCTTATAATACGTATTGCGTAAGTACGCCAATGTCTATTACTAATTTGACCGATACTAGTACCATTGGAATAACCAATTGGTTGTGGGATTTTGGAGATGGAAATATTCAATCTAGCTTCCATAGTGTAAACACGTATACTACCGGCGGCAATTATCATATTACGCTAAAGGCAACGCAGTTGAATTGTGCAGCTGCATCTGTGCTACTCGATACTACAGTGGATATCCAAGTGCCTATTCCTGGCATGACCATGCCGTCTGTTAGTGCCTATAAATCAGTAAATACGCCGATAAGTATTCGGTCAATACCTAATTACAAATACAGATGGACGCCATCTTGGGGTATTAGTAATCGCGATAGTGCTAACGTAAACTTTAGTTTTGCTACCACACAACAATATGTAGTTAACCTGATTTCTCCGGCTGGCTGTGTTACACATGATTCCTTACTAGTAAGGGTTTTTGATAATAAACTGGTTGAAATATTGGTGCCCAAATCGTTTACTCCCAACAATGACGGAGTAAATGATCGATTGTTTCCTTACCTGACAGGGATTAAAGATTTCCGTTATTTTAAAATATTCAATCGTCAAAATCAATTGATGTTTGAAACAAAGAATTATGATGAAGGTTGGGATGGAAACCTGCGCGGCACATCCATGCCGATGGGTATTTATATTTGGGTGGCAACCGGTGTGGCTACCGACGGAACTGTGGTGGAGAAAAAAGGCCAAACCTTATTGTTGAGATGATCTAAATAATTATATGGGAAGACATTTTAAATATTATTGTATTGCGATGGTGTTTTGCTGTGCATTTTCATTACGAATTTTTGCACAAGCGCCCATTTTATCTCAATACTTTGCATCACCCTTGAGTATCAATCCCGCACTTGCGGGTAATGGATATTCAAGTTGGAGGATTATGGCGGTAAGGCGAAACCAATGGATTAGTGCCGGTGTTGACCCATTGAATACCACCTCCATATCGTTGGATGGAAAATTGCTCAAGCAAAAAGGCAATGAAAATAATTATCTGGGAGCAGGCTTTTTGATTGTTCAGGACAAGGGCTTGGGCGGTGCATATAAAAACAATTCTTTCAATCTGGCATTTAGTTCTCATATCAGCCTTGACCCAGAAGATGCCCATTCATTGGCTGGAGGCTTAGGCGGATCTTTTAACAATACAGTTATCGATTATTCGCAGCTCACTTTTTCGCAACAGATTTCTTCTGCTGGCTTCAATCGGGCCCTGCCAACTTTTGAAACTAATTTATCAAATGTTAAACCCTATTCTTCTGTTTTCGGAGGAGTCACGTATTCCTACAAAACAGAGGCTGCCAATTTTGAAATGGGGGTAGCCTGTTACCAGTTTTTGAGCTCTGTAAGAACATCTTTGCAGGATCCTAACCAATTGGATCCTCCCCGATTTAATTTCCACACAGATTTTCAATCTTATCTTGGTGAAAGAACTACATTTAATGCAAATGCCCTGTTTTCATTTGAAAAATATACCAACACCTATTCTTTGGGATTCAATATCGGCAATATGGTAGGTAGTACGGTGGAAGATGAAGAACCAACTATGATCAATACCGGTATTTGGTATCGACATAGCCAAGCCTTGTCGCCCTATATTGGACTTGGCTATGGCATTATGCAGGCAGGCATTAGTTATGATATCAACATTTCCAATTCCAAGAACGATCTAGGTCCTTTGCAAACCTTTGAATTTTCGCTCGTTTTCCGCTCTCCTGTAAGAATTAAGAGTCCTGTTCCTTGTCCCTGGAGATAAAAATTGTTTGTTGCCCAAAAAAGATGTCATCTCATAGCCCTACTACGATTTCTTTTTTTTATTTTGAATTAATATTTTTATTTATCTTCATTTTTTTAATCTAATCGGCTTACTCTTTTATGTTGATTGCCAAAGTGGGAATTATAGGTGCGGGTCCGGCGGGTGCGGCAGCTGCATTGCAATTGAATCAGCTGGGTATAGATTGTGTAGTAGTAGACAAGGCAGTTTTTCCAAGAGATAAAATCTGTGGTGACGGATTAAGCGGCAAAGTAATTACCTGTCTTAACCGTATTGATCCTTCAATTGCCATTCGCTTGCAACAGGCATCCTTCAAACTTGATAGCTGGGGCGTAAGTTTTGTTTCGCCCAACCGACAGCAGCTGGATATTGGCTATCGGCCCGATTTTAATGAAAATGACAGCTCCCATAAGCAGTCTCCAATAGGGTATGTATGTAAGCGCTTAGATTTTGATAATTTTCTAGTAGAGGAAATGAAACGCTGTGCTCATATCCGCGTAATGGAAGGAATTTCCATTGATGGGTATACCCTCGAATCGGATGGTTATTTGATTAGTGGAAGCGATGGATTTCAACTCAAGTGTGATTTGGTTATTTTGGCCAATGGCGCTCATTCTTCTTTCACTAGGGAAATTGCTAAGATTAAAATGGAGCCAAAGCATTATGTAGCGGGGATAAGGGCTTACTACAAAAATGTAAGTGGTGCTAACGCGGACAATTTTATAGAATTACATTTTATCAAAAATATGTTGCCCGGTTATTTTTGGATTTTTCCTCTTCCAAATGGAGAGGCTAATGTGGGAGTGGGTATGCTGAGTGATGTGGCACGCCGAAAAAAAGTAAACTTAAAAAACGAGTTGCAGGATATCATTAACAATGATCCGATCATCAGAGAACGGTTTAAAAATGCTACCCTTATTGGCACAGTAGATGGTTATGGATTACCGCTAGGCAGTAAGCAGCGGGTCATATCAGGTGAACGCTATTTACTCACCGGAGACGCCGCTTTTTTGATCGATCCATTTACAGGGGAAGGAATTGGTAACGCATTGTACTCGGGGCGCATCGCCGCAAATCAGGCAGCCAAAGCATTGGAGGCAAATGATTTTTCTGCTGCAGCACTGGCCGCTTACGATAAAGAAGTGTATAGGGTGATGGGGCCCGAACTTCGCATCAGCCACCGCCTGCAAAAACTGGTAAAATATCCTTGGCTATTTAATTTGCTGGTAAAAATCAGTATCCGCAACAAGCAAGTAAAGGAGCTTCTTTCCTGCATGTTTTACGAAGTGGATCTTCGTAAAAAATTAGCACAACCTTCCTTTTATATTAAGTTGCTGTTGAATCGGTAATGAGGTAGATCCCTCCTAATCGCAATTTTTTGACTAAATTTCAACCCAAAAAGCATGGCGGCAATTAAAAATATCATTTTCGATTTAGGCGGCGTATTGTTGGATATCGACTACCACAAGACTGCGAACGCATTTTCCAACTTAGGGGTTAAGGAGTTTGATGCATTGTATTCACAGGCCAATGCCAATCATTTGTTTGAAGCATTGGAAACAGGAACTATTTCGGAAGATGCCTTTTACCAATCATTACAGGGCTATTGCCGCCCTGAAACGAGTCGGCAGCAAATGCAATCTGCATGGAATGCCATTTTGCTCAATTTTAGAAAAGAAAGCTTGTCTGAACTGGCTCAATTGAAGAAAAAGTATAATATCTACCTTTTAAGCAATACCAATAGCATTCACCTAACCGCCTTCAATCAGATTTTATTGGAACAAACGGGCTATCCCTCGCTGGACGGGTATTTTATCAAAAGCTATTACTCTCACATTATTCAGCTGCGGAAGCCTTATTTGGCCACTTATGAGTGGGTGCTTCAAGATGCCAATATCATTGCAGGCGAAACCCTGTTTATAGATGATTCCATCAATAATATCAAAGGGGCTATGGAAGCCGGGATTCAGACTCATTTGTTATTGCCCACCGAAACCATACAGCAATTGCAGTTTTAAAACACCTGAAGTTATTTATTTCACTTCCTCATAATCTATATAATCATCCTGTTTACTAGAGGGGGGAGGCGTTTTTTGCTTGGCATTGAATTGGGCGGCCTGTTGTCTTTGCTGCTTCATCTTCTCCTCCATCTGGGCATTCATATCCCCAAACTGCTTTTTTACCTTTTTGGTAGTGTTTGCTACGGGAATAATGAAGTCAAAAACCAATTTATAGAGTAGGTAGAGTATAAATAGCTCAAAGGCAAGTCTGAAAATGTTCATAGTGTAAAGGTATAAAACCCATAAAAATAAATCACTACAAATTTAAGGATAAATGTTAATTTTTTTATCTATTAATTCAGATACATTTTTGGCGTTTAGGATTAATTTCCTATATTTGCAAAGGAAAATGAATCAAAAGAAGGGAACGGCTAACGTTCCCTTCTGCTTTTATTATGAGTCAAGAATTAACTTCCATACAGGCAATAGAGGACTTGGTCGGACAAATACTGTCCGAATCAGAAGACGTTTTTCTGGTATCGGTTCGCATTAAGCCTACCAATAATATCAAAGTCTTTTTGGATGCCGATACGGGATTAAGTATTGATAAATGTGTAAAGGTTAACCGCCAGATGTATCGTACCATTGAAGAGAATGCCTGGTATCCAGATGGCAATTTTTCATTGGAAGTGTCTAGTGCGGGTGTAGAGGAGCCATTGAAAATGCTTCGTCAGTACAAAAAAAATATTGGCAGAAATGTGGAAGTGATTTTGAATGATGACAGTACGCTCGAGGGCAAACTGTTGGAGGCCAATGAAAACTTGGTTCAACTAGAATTTATTGAAGGAAAAAATAAAAAAGCAGTAACGGTTGTAAAGGATATTCCTTTTGATCAGATCAAACAAACAACCGTTCTGATTGCATTTTAATTAACAAACAAAACTCCCCTGCCGGCGGGGAAACACAAGTGTGGCTGGTTAGGTCTATGGCACGTATTAATTTGATTGATTCCTTTCAGGAATTTAAAGAGGCAGAAAATATTGATCGCCCAACGCTAATGAAAGTAATGGAGGATGTGTTCAAAACATTGATCCGAAAAAAATACGGCAGCGATGATCAGTTTGATGTAATTGTAAACGACCAAAAGGGCGATCTAGAAATTTTTAGGCGCCGGATGATCGTTGATGATGGCGATATTTATAATACATTGACTGAAATAGAATACAGCGATGCTATTAAAATTGAACCGGATTATGCGGTAGGAGAAGAACTGTATGAAGAAGTTGATATACAAAAAGAATTTGGACGTAGAGCAATTCTGGCAGGTAAGCAAACACTAGCAAGCCGTATCAACGATCTGAAGAAAAACTTGTTAATACAAAAGTACGAAGATCGCATAGGCGATATCGTTAGTGGTGAAGTATACCAAGTTTGGAAGAAGGAAGTATTGTTGCTAGATGAGGAAGGCAATGAAATGATTTTGCCAAAATCTGAGCAAATCCCATCCGACTATTTCAAGAAAGGAGAGACCATCAGAGGGGTGGTAAAAAAAGTGGAATTGAAAAATAGCCAGGCAGTAATCATTGTTTCAAGAACCAGCACCAGCTTCCTTGAAAAATTACTGGAAATAGAAGTGCCTGAAATTTTTGACGGATTAATTGTTGTTAAAAAAATAGTAAGAGATCCGGGAGAAAGGGCAAAAATTGCCGTGGAAAGTTTTGATGATAGAATTGATCCGGTGGGTGCCTGTGTAGGTATGAAAGGAAGTCGCATACATGGCATTGTAAGGGAATTAAAAAATGAAAACATTGATGTGATCAACTGGACTAACAATACCCAGTTGTTGATTCAACGCTCACTTACCCCAGCCAAAATTACCAGTATCGATTTGAATGAAGAAAAGAAACACGCTACGGTATACTTAAAGCCCGATCAGGTTTCACTTGCTATTGGTAGACGCGGGGTAAATATTAAATTGGCCTGTGAGCTAACCGGATATGAAATCGATGTGTTCAGAGATAGCGAAGGGGAAGTAGATGAATTTGACATTGATCTAATTGAGTTTAGCGATGAAATAGAAGAATGGGTAATTGAAGCGCTGAAAAAAGTAGGATGTGATACTGCCCGCTCTGTATTAGCTTTAACAGCGGCAGAACTGGAGCGCAGAACCGATTTGGAAAAAGAAACCATTGCGGATGTGTTGAGAATATTAAACGAAGAATTTGAAAAGGAATAGATCAAGGATGTATATTTGATCAAAACTCAACTGTAGTAAAAAACAGTTAATAAATACGGAATAAAAAACAAGGATGCCAGAAAAAGAAACCATACTATTACCAAGGGCAATGAAGGCTGCTATTGAATTCAATGTGAGTAAAGACACACTCGTTGAGTTCTTAGGGAGCAAAGGCTTTAGTGCTGACGATATGCAGCGGGATTTCAAGCTCTCTGAACAAATGTATCGGGTACTTCAAACCGAGTTTCAGCAGGATAAGGCTGCCAAACAAAAGGCAGAAAAGGTCGACTTGCCAAAGGGTGCTGGTTCAGGTGAGCCAAAAAGAAAGCGAGATGAGGAAGATCTTTCTTTTAAGAAAAAGGAAGCCGCTGTAACACCAGCTCCTGTAGCGGAAGCCCCTGTAGTAAAAAAACCAGTTGACGAAAAACTGGAAACAGTTCAGCACAATGACGCAGCGCCGGTTATAGATACCACAGTAGCCGAAGTTGCTGTTGCGGCAAAAATAGGAAATGAGGCTGAAACTAAACCTGATGGAGCAGATTCCACCATAGCAAAGACAGATATTTTGGGTGCTGAAAAAGCCCCAGTGAAAATTTCAAAGATAGCGGCACCAGAACTAGAAGCTCCAAAAGTGATTTCCAAAATTGACTTGGATGCTATTGATTCTTCTACAAGGCCTAAAAAATCTACGAAGAAGATCGAAGAAAAACTAGCTGCTCCGGAAGCAATTGCTTCAGTTGAAATTCCGGTGGTAGTTCCCGTTCAAAAGCCGACTATTGGAGAGGCTACTTCTGTAGATGTTAAAGCAGATGGTACAGCAACTATAGAAAATATTAAGGCAGACCGTCTGGAGGGACCTAAAATTTTAGGAAAAATCCAGTTACCAGTAGATAATGACACTAGGCCCAAACGCGATAACGAAGATAAAAGAAAACGCAAGCGCATACCGATTGAAAAGAGAGGTGGCACGCCAGTACAGGGACAAACTGGCCAAGCCGTCCGTGGCCCACAGGGTCCTGGAAATCAGGGCGGTGGCGCACAAAGACCGGTAGGTGGAAGCGATATGAATCGAAACCGTCCGGCTGGCGGAACTGGAGCACCAGGTGCTCGACCAGCTGCTGGTCCAGCAGGTAGCAATCGTTTCAATACCAATAGGCCATCATCCGCTGCACCTGCACGTAGAGAAGACCGTGAAATTGATGCTAAAGAAATTCAGGATAAAATAAAAGAAACACAGGCCAAATTATCTGGCGGTGGTGGAAAAGGAAAGGGATCCAAAGCGAAATACCGCAAAGCCAAGCGCGAAGAAATGGCCGAACAAAGAGGGGTTGACGGAGACCAGGGAAATAAATTACAGGTTACAGAGTTTATTTCGGTGAGTGAATTGGCTGGTTTAATGGATGTAAGTTTTGCCGACGTAATCAGCAAGTGTATGAACTTGGGTATTATGGTTTCTATCAACCAGCGCTTAGAAGCCGATGTGATTGAACTAGTGGCAAGTGAGTTTAACTATGAAGTAGAATTCATTGGAGTGGAAGATGTTGCAGAAATGGAAGAAAATGATCAGGATGACAATATCGACGATCAAAAACCAAGAGCGCCCATCGTTACCATTATGGGTCACGTAGATCATGGTAAAACATCCCTATTGGATCATATCCGCGATACCAATGTAATTGCCGGTGAGGCGGGTGGTATTACCCAGCATATTGGTGCTTATGAGGTTACTTTAAAAGATGGCAGAGCAATTACCTTCTTAGATACTCCTGGTCACGAAGCCTTTACAGCAATGAGGGCCCGTGGTGCTAAAGTTACTGATATCGCCGTGATTGTAATTGCTGCGGATGATGCGGTGATGCCTCAAACCAAAGAAGCTATTTCCCATGCCCAAGCTGCCAATGTGCCCATGATATTTGCGATCAATAAGATTGATCGGGATGGGTCTAATCCTGAGAAAATTAAGGAGCAGCTAGCTTCCATGAATATTTTGGTGGAAAGCTGGGGTGGTAAATACCAAAGTCAGGAAATCAGTGCCAAGCAAGGCCTGAACATTGATTTATTAATGGAAAAGATTTTATTAGAAGCGGATATTCTTGAACTGAAAGCTAACCCTGAAAGAGTTGCCAATGGAACAGTGATTGAAGCTACCCTTGACAAAGGACGTGGTTATGTAGCCACTATTTTGGTACAGAATGGAACACTGAAACTGGGCGATATGATTGTTTCGGGTCAAAATTTTGGTAAGGTAAAGGCAATGTACAATGAACGCAATCAGCGTAGTGAAATAGCACCTCCCTCTACACCGGTATTAATACTAGGATTGAATGGGGCGCCTCAGGCAGGTGAAACCTTTAAGGTATATGCCGATGAAAGTGAAGCAAGAGAAAAAGCATATCAACGCGGACAGATTCTTAGAGAGCAGGGAATGCGTGCTAAGAAACATATTACATTGGATGAAATTGGCCGCAGGTTGGCATTGGGCAACTTTAAAGAATTGAATGTAATCATCAAGGGTGATGTGGATGGATCGGTAGAGGCATTGAGTGATTCATTGCAAAAATTAAGTACAGAAGAGATTGTGGTGAAAGTGATTCATAAAGCAGTAGGTGCCATTACAGAAAGTGATGTAACCCTTGCCAATGCATCGGATGCCATCATCATTGGCTTTAATGTTCGTCCTTCTATTCAAGCAGCTCGCTTGGCAGAAGCTGAGTCTATACAAATCAAATTGTACTCTATCATTTACAATGCCATCGAGGAAATCCGAAGTGCAATGGAAGGGATGCTTGAACCAGGTGTGGAAGAAAAAATACTCGCCAATGTGGAGATTAAGGAAATGTACAAATTTGACAAAGCTACCGTGGCAGGCTGTATTGTGCTGGATGGCAAAATCGCCAGAAATAGCCGGATACGGTTGGTTAGAGATGGCATCGTGATATTTACCGGAGAATTGGGTAGTTTGAAACGCTATAAAGATGATGTGAAAGAAGTAACCAATAATATGGAATGCGGATTGACCATTAAGAATTATGCCAATATTCAAGTGGGTGATATTGTGGAGGCTTTTGAAGAATTAGAAGTGAAGCGAACCTTGTAGCAATATTTGATTGGTTGATGTTAGCTGTTTTACTTGGATATTTTCAATCCCTATTGGGGGGTTTATTTTTGGAGCTGGATACAAACATTTGTTAAACATACTTACCAAAAGGGCTATTGATAAAATAGCTCTTTACTTTTGGTGATAGTGCGGCTGAATGATGCTGTCAAAGCATTTGATGCGGACATTACAGGCCTTGTAAAATTTGAGTTACTTAATAATGATTATGAATACAAAGAGACTTTTTTTATTGCTGGCAGCGAATGGGTTTTTGTGGATGAGCGCTTTTGCCCAACCAAAAAAAATGATGGCTGACAAGATCATTGCGGTGGTAGGCGATAAAATTATATTGAAAAGCGATATTGACAATAGCATTCAGGATATGGAGCGCCAGGGAATGGAAGTACCTACCAATGCACGTTGTTTGACACTGGAGCAGGCGATGGGTATTAAAGCCCTGGTTTTACAGGCAGAAAAAGATTCTTTGCCTGTTACGGAGGACGAAATTGCCGCTGATATTGATAATCAAATCCGTTATTTTATCGGGAATTATGGGTCCAAGGAAAAGTTGGAAGAAATTTCAGGCAAAACAGTGTATCAGTTAAAAGAAGATTTCAAAGAAGGGTTCCGCGACAGAAAACTCGCTGGGGCTATGCGCAACAAAATTGTTGAAGGCATTCGTATTACCCCCAAAGAAGTGAATAATTTTTTCGATAAGCTGAATAAAGATAGTTTGATGTTTTATGAAAGCGAGTTGGAAATTGGCCAAATTGTTCGCTATCCAAAGGCCAGTCGGGAAGCAGAAGAATATTGCGTAGACCAGCTTAAAGAATTTAAGCTACAACTGGAAAGTGGCAAAAAGGAAATGAAAACCCTGGCGGCTTTGTATTCAGATGACCCAGGAAGTAGAGACAAAGCGGGGCAGTACGACATTAATCGAAATGAAAAACAATGGGATCCTATTTTCATGGCCAAGGCTTTTTCATTGAAAGAAGGACAAATTTCCAATCCTTTTAAATCAAAATTTGGCTATCATATTATTCAGATGGTCAGCCGTGCAGGAGATGACGCTACCGTTCGGCACATCTTAAAAATTCCTCAGGTTACTAAAACAGAATTGGCCGAAGGTATTTTGAAGCTTGACACGGTGCGCTCTAAGTTGGTTGCAGGCACCCTTCAGTTTGGAGAAGCCGTTAATAAATATAGCGACGATGAAAGCAGTAAATTCACAGGAGGCAGAAAGCAAAATGCAGAGGGTGGTGGCCAGATTACAATCGACCAGCTGGATAAGGATATGGTGCTGATGATGAAAAATTTGAAAGTAGGCCAATATTCACAGCCAATCGAGTTTACGGATGAAAAAGGAAAAAAAGGGGTTAGGATTGTGTATTTGATGAGTAGAACAGAGCCACACCGCGAAAACATTCGGGATGATTATAATAAAATAGCCCAAAGGGCAATGGAAGAAAAAAAGGGGGATGCATTGGAAAAATGGTTCAACGAAAAAATTTCAGGTTATTATATTCAGGTTGATAAGGACTATGGCGACTGTGCCGAAATGAAAAAATGGGCCATGTCTGTTAATGCTTCCGCAGCGATTAAATAGCGGATCAATTGAAAATTATTAAAGGCGTTCCGATAACAATCGGAACGCTTTATTTTTGTATACCAATTGTAAGACAGTGCTAATTTCGTACCTTACCAGCAACCGATATTTTTCGGAGATAGTGATAAAACGACGTACGCATAAATAAAAAATTTTGATAGATAAGAAACAACTGAAGCAGGAGCAAAAAACGGTGTTGGTAGGGGTGGTTACCTCCGACCAATCGGAGCAGCAGCTCAATGAATACCTCGACGAATTGGCTTTTTTGTCAGAAACGGCGGGTGTGATTGCGGTGAAAAGGTTTACCCAAAAATTAGCCCATCCCGATCCTCGAACATTTGTAGGGAAGGGAAAGCTGGAAGAAATTAAAAAATATGTAAGTCTGCATGGAGAGGTGGAGTTGGTGATTTTCGATGATGAATTAACAGGATCACAGATTCAAAATATTGAAAAGGAGTTGGGGGTAAAGACGATAGACCGCAGCGATCTGATATTGGATATTTTTGCCAGCAGGGCCAAAACCGCCCAGGCCAAAACCCAGGTGGAGTTGGCGCAGTATCAATATATTTTACCCAGGCTCAAAGGCATGTGGAAGCATTTGGAACGACAGGGTGGAGGAGTAGGTACCAGGGGCCCGGGTGAAACAGAAATTGAAACGGATCGACGTATAGTAAAAGACAAGATTAGTTTATTGCGCAAAAGGTTAACCGAAATAGATCGGCAGGCATCTACCCAGCGTCAGGAGCGAGGGGAGTTCATCCGCGTATCGCTGGTAGGGTATACCAATGTGGGCAAATCCACCATTATGAATTTACTGAGCAAGAGCGAAGTGTTTGCAGAAAATAAATTATTTGCCACGCTGGACACTACTACTCGAAAAGTAGTATTTGAGCAAACGCCTTTTTTGCTAAGTGATACGGTAGGGTTCATTCGAAAGTTGCCGCATCACTTGGTAGAGAGTTTTAAGAGTACGCTGGATGAAGTGCGAGAGGCGGATATTCTATTGCATGTGGTGGACATCTCGCATGCGCAGTATGAGGAGCAGCTTACGGTAGTGAATAAAACATTGGCAGAACTAGGGGCTGCAGAAAAGCCAACGGTAACTATTTTCAATAAAATGGACAGGTATGAGGAGCAGGCTTTTGATGAGTGGCTAGAGCCGGAGGTGAAAGCCCAGCTATTGATTGATTTAAAGGAGCGCTGGCAAAACGAGACCAATGGCAATTGTGTATTTGTGTCGGCCACAGAAAAAACAAATATCGACGGATTGCGTCAAACGATATTGAATAAAGTGCGGGAGATGTACCAGATTAGGTATCCATACCGTGCTGAATATTTTTATTAGCCTTGCCGCCTTCGGTGAGTCACCCCCCAGGGTGACTCACCGAAGGCAGTGACTCACCGCCAATGAAACAAAAAAAATACAACTGGCATAAGTTGGCCGATAGTGTAGCGGAGATCCCTTTTTCTGCCAATGCAATGGCATCGGTAGCGGTGGCGGGCAAAACCATTTGTGTGGCCTTGCAAAAGGATCAATTAATGGCCTGTGCCCAAAAAT
>JBIKOV010000312.1:0-3507 GCA_044357815.1 Ferruginibacter sp.
TTTTGGTTAGCTGGTTACTGCTAAAAAAACTTTCCACTCCACTTGGACTAAAAAATAGGATTCCCTCGTATAGCTTTTGGATCCGATGTTGTATTGCGGTGGTTTGATATACAATGATCTCTTTTACTTCGATGGAATTTTGTGCTAATATTTCAGGAAGCTCATCCCTTCGTTGATCTCCACAAAAGAAGATTAGCTTTCCTTTCGGCTGGTCTTCAGTAATTAATTTTGCCAATGCTGCTGCGTCATTGGCAGTTCCTGCAATGGCATCCTGTCCGAAATAGTTAACTACCAGTTGCTGGGTGGTAGTACCTATGCAATATATTTTCCAGCTTGGTATTTTTTCTTTGATTTGGTCTGCAACTACCTCCACCGCATTCATGCTTGTAAATACTGCCGTTATAGATTGTTGTAAGGCCTCGTCTATTGCTCTTTGTATTGGTAGTGTTTGTATAGGGGTTGTTTCGATAAATGAAATTTCGTCAATATCAATACCAGCTTGTTTGGCTTCCTGTAGCAGTGTTTCATGCAAAGGCCGAGTACTTAGTATTTGAGTTCTATTTTGCATGTTGAATGGCATTCACAATTTTATCAGCTCCCATTTGTAAGAGTTCATTTGCGGCAGAAGTACCTGCATCATCCGAATTATTTAAAGGGATATTTTTTTCAATTTCAACTTTTTCCTTCCCATCAACCGATAGAATATTTCCTCTGAAATAAATATCCCCCTGCTTTACTTGGGCCAAAGCACTTATGGGAGTAGCGCAACCTCCTAATAAGGTTCTTAAAAAGTCACGCTCTATTTTTGTGCAAATTGCAGTCTCGCTATCATTGAAAGCTTTGCAAGCATTCAAACTAATGGCGTCATCTTCTCTGCACACTACCATAATGGCTCCCTGTGCTGGAGCAGGCAACATCCAATCTAACTCAACTGCATTTTCTGGACGAAGTTCAATTCTTTCCAAACCTGCTGCTGCAAAGATGGCGCCATCCCAGTTATTTTCCTGGACTTTGCGCAAACGGGTATTTACATTCCCTCTTAGGTTTTCTATGGTGTGATTGGGATAACGGTTTAGCCACTGTGCTTTTCGACGGATACTGCTGGTGGCAATGATGCCCACGCTATCCGATGGTGATAACGAAGCTGCATCAGACAGTTTCCAGTCTGCAACAACTGATTGGTCCTTGTATACAAAAATGTCTTTGTAAGAAGCCCTTGTTAATACAGCTGATTGAATGATGCCAGTTGCTAACTGTGTGGGTACATCTTTCATAGAGTGAACAGCAATGTCAATTGTATTGTTTAATAGCGCTATATCAAGACTTCTAGTAAATATACCCTGAACACCCATTTCGTATAATGGTGTTTGTAGATCAATATCGCCCTCACTTTTTATTAAAATTAGTTCTGCCTTATAACCGTTGATATTTAGGAGTTGTTGCACATGCGTTGCCTGCCAAACTGCCAATTGGCTTTCCCTGGTTCCAATTCGTATCAGTTTGTCCATGTAAATTAGTTTGTGCCTGTGGCGATGTATTCATTGATTGCTTCTATGTAATTGCAACCTCTGTAGTTTTGGTGGCGCATTTTTATGGCCATGCCATTAATTACTTTCTGAATTTTTTCAGCAGCATCCATTTGAGTAAGCTCAGTGGTTAGGGTTGAAAAATAATTAATATATAAACTGCAGCTATCCATCGCTTGTAGTTTGTGTTTAACTGCTTTTAAAACAGGTACATTTTTGCGCATCTCATGCCATTCCATGAATTCCTGGATATGTGCAGCTATAATTTTCTTTGCCTGTGGTATCTCTGCTTCTCTTTTATGAAGGGTTTCATCCTTAATCTTTGCAAGTTCATCTACATTTACTAGGGTAATGGTAGGGAGTTCTTGTGCAGATTTTTCTACATTATAGGGAATTGAAAGATCAATAATAAGTTTCTGTCCGCTATTGATTAGATGGGAGGCTACTATAACCGGTTCAGCAGCATTGGTGGCTACTAATATGATATCTGATTCATGGATGTATTTCGGTAACTCATCCATTGAGGCATATTGCAATCCTAGTTCAGTAGCGAGTTCCGCAGCTTTCCCTTCGGTTCTGTTGATAAGGGTAATGTTTTTTGTTTCTAAATAGTCTACCAAATTCTTACAGGTGTTTCGGCCAATTTTACCAGTGCCCAATAAGAGGATTTTTTTATCCGCGATAGCATCCATTTTTTCTTTAATATACTGCACCGCTGCAAAAGAAACTGAAACAGTACCTCCACTTAAGGCAGTAGAAGTTCTGATTGACTTAGAACATTGTAAAACACCATTCACCAAACGCTCAAGGTAAGCACCAATAAAATTATGTTCTTTGGAAAACTTAACCGCTTGTTTTATCTGTCCTACAATTTCATAGTCACCCAAAATTTGAGAATCTAGTCCTGCGGCTACATTAAAAAGATGCTCGATTGCTTGATCCCCATTGTTTGAATAGGCCATTTCATTAAAGCGATCGAGAGAGCCTTTAGTTTGTGAACAGAGTAAGCTTGCTAAATTGGAAAAGTTTTCGGCAAATCCATAGATTTCAGTACGGTTGCAAGTAGATAATATAAAAAATTCAGTGACACCCAATTCAGGAGCCAGCATAATCAGTTGATTATATTGATCCGCATTGATAGCATATTGCCCCCTTAGGTTAGCATCCGTTTTTTTATAATTGATACCCGCTATGAAGAAATTCGATAAATTGATTGGTTGTAGTCCGAGCATCCGTAAAAAAGGTGATTTAATAACTTACACTGCAAAAGTAATCTTGCCTGCGGTTGAAATCTAATTTCAATGTCATTGGATTGTCATTTTGCTGTATGAACTCGATCATTTTGCAGTGTGATGCAAGTCATAGTCTACGAAATGGATAATTACTGTCCGCTAATCCCTAATTTTTCCCAAGTTCATTGAACTTTTAGCTAAACCAGGGGTTACATTTGCACAATAATGTATTGGTTATGGCAAAAAAAATAGGAGTTGTTTTAATGAATCTAGGGTCACCCGATTCGACTTCGGTGAAAGATGTGCGGACTTACCTTAGACAATTTTTAATGGATGAAAGGGTAATTGATGTGCCCTATTTGGCGAGGTATATTTTGATCAATGGTATTATCGTACCCTTCAGGGCGCCCAAATCCGCTGAAGCATATGCCACCATCTGGACCAAGGAAGGCTCTCCATTAGTGGTGTTGACAAAGCAATTGCAAAAAGCCTTGCAGCAACAGGTGGATGTGCCGGTGGAGGTTGCCATGCGGTATGGGAATCCAACGGTAGCTGCTGCCTTCGATAATTTGTTAACCAATCATCCGGATCTAGACGAAGTGTTGGCCATCCCCTTGTATCCCCATTATGCCATGTCTTCTTATGAAACCGCGGTTGAGTATGCCAAGGAGGTTCATGGTGCGGGTGCTTATCCATTCAGCTTACAATTTTTGAAGCCTTTTTATAATGAGCCCAATTATATTCATGCC
>JBIKOV010000313.1:0-3500 GCA_044357815.1 Ferruginibacter sp.
ATACATCACCCAAATTTTTACAAACAAACTATCCGGAGCTATTTTGGAGGTGGAAATATGTGCATTATACTTATTACCCCAAGCTCCACTCGTACCAGGACCAGTACCAAAGGGCTTACTCTGTAAGGCATTGCTCAATATTTTTTGATTGATTAGCCTTAGTTGAAAAGATGCATCCTTTACATCCGTACCAGAACGCATTCTTCTTATTTGATCATTTCCATGACCGATTTTTGTAAACTTCAGCATCCCAATAAATCCCAGTAAAATCGCACCACCCAACAGTATAATCTTCACCTGCTTACTCAATACTAGAAAAACTAGCCCTCCACCCAGTATACCAGCCAATGCCCCACGGGTACCTGAAAGAAGCATCCCATAAAAAATAAACAAACCTGCTGTTGCATAACAAATCCGCCTGACCCTTGTATGAGGACCAAATACTAGTATAAAACACAGTATGACAATACTTGCCTGAGAAGCACCAAATTGAGCAGCTTCCAAATAATAGGAAAATATCCGCACCTTTCCATAAAGCATATGAGTTTTGAGGTGCTCCTGCAAATACAGTTGTTCGGCAGAATCCATGCCTATATACAATTGCTTCATTCCATACAAGGCCCCTAATAATGACAGGAAAATAACCAGATCTATAAAGATATAGATGTCTGATTTTTTATTAAAAACCAGCATTGTTAATGGTATCACCATCACCCAATACAAGGATACGGTCCTTGATTCCTGAAGCCAACCAACAATATTAGGACGAGCAGGATTTCCTATTTGCAAAACAGTAAGAATAAACCATACAAGGGAAAGCCATATCAAATCATTGTTGAGCTGGCGATACCGAAACTTTTTGCCCCTATAAAAAATAACAGCCAACCAGGTGATTAGCAATAAAGCGTCGATACCTAATCCCACCTGAACTTCTATAAAATGACGTCCAATACCGGGCATTAAAAAACTATACACCAAAAAAGAGATAAACCCTACTCTTGGATTCAAAAAAACAAGTGTTAGAAAAGCGATTAAGATAGGTAAGGCAATGAATAAGCCAGCTACGGTAAACCCAAAGTTGGCAATCACCCAACCTATAAAAGCCGCTACCAACAAGCAAGGTAAGAGCAGTATATAATGATTGCCAATATCACTAGCAGGATAAAAAACGTCTTTTTTAATAGGCAGCGAATTCATTTGTTGTATTGAATAAACAAAGCTTTTAATTAGGAAATAATTTTAGGCGCGAATGTTTTTTTTATTTCCAAATTCAAACTTGGCCAATCCCTTTAGATAGGAACGAAGAAAAAATCTCTTTTTTTGTGTTTCACCAATATACTCTTCCGCAAAGTCAATCTTCACCCCGTTCAACAAAAAAGAAAGTGGAAGGCCGGTGCTTTTTACAAATAGGGACAATAAATTTTTATCAATTTTACCCCAAACCCTATTTGCTCTACAAACTAAAATGCTATGATCCATTGGAGGTATTAAACCAGGCCTTAGCATCATAGAATCCAATGGTGGAAATTCAAGTAATACAATATCCTTTGAGGAAGAAAAATCAATTAATCCCTCATTCCATTGCAGAATTTCCACAGTATAATTAAGTTTTGAAAAATCATTACTCAATGCATTGATCAAGGTAGACTTACCTTCCTGCTCCTGAATACTAAAAAATCCAATGGTAACCGGTTTTTTTGAAAAATTCAGCAGAGGGAGTAATTGTTGTAACAAACGTAAATTTGACTTTTGAATAAAAGCAACAGGGGCACTTAACAGGGGGTAAATTCCCAACATGGGTAAACCAGTCAAAGCAGCTGCTCTATCTGGTCTTTGCAGTGTTTGATTGATGAGAACCCTCGCTAAAATAATTGACAACACCAAAATAAACCCCACCATAAAACCCACTAACACCAGCACGATTCGTTTGGAGGCATTCGCCTTCAATGGAAGAAAAGGCGGATCCACAATATTCAATTTAGTAGTAAGCTCAGTATTTTGCTGCGTTAATTTAGCCGTATTTAATCCGTGTAACATTTCAAGGTACTCTTGTTCAGAAACATTGATTAACCGCTCAATTTTTTTTAGCAAAGCGCCCAAAGGTGCATACCTTCTATATTCTTGTGAGAATTCAACTCTACGCTTATCCATCTCAGTTAACCTTGCCTTATTTTGTTCAACATCCAAAGATGTTTTCAACCACTCATCCAAAACAAATTTATTGGGTATCCCATTAGGGGTTAGTGAGTGCGAATAAAAGTCATAAACAGAACCCTTCATTTTTTTATCCAACTGAGCAGATTCATTGCGAAGACTATCCAACACATGAAGATTACCCTTTTCATTTTTATTAAAAAACTCACCTACCGCAATGGTATTATTCAAATCCGAAAGCTGGGCCCTTTTAGTGATAATATCAGCACCGTATTCATTTTGGTAAAGCCGATTCTTTAAATTGTCATTTACTTTTTCCAATGATTTGATACTGGCCATTTTATCCATCTCTAAATTATGTTCCTGTACACCGAGGTTTTCCTTTTGAACAGCTACTGCTTTAGTCTGCTCATAATAATTAATAATATCATGCTGTTTATTAAATTCCATAAAACTTTCTTCAGCAGCATTTAACCTGGAAAGAGCGTTATGGGTTTGCTCTTCAAAGTACCCTACCACTGTTTCAGATTGACCTTCTTTAATCATGCGGTGTTTTTTCATAAAAGATTCCTCCAGTAATTCCAATGAACGCATACAAATAGCTGCATCACTAGTCTCATAAGCAATTTTGATCAGGTCGCTATTGTTGATACGCGAAGCCTTAATGCTATTCATTGCATTGAGGGAGTAAAACGGATTGTCGGAATGAATAATTGAATAAATCACATTCCCTTCCCCTTTTTTCATATACTGATTTAAAGACAGTATGGTACCCTCAAGGGTTGGCTTAACAAGAACTGACCGAATGCTATCGGGTACCAGCAACTGTAGCTGATTGAAAGCATCCTGTGATAAAATAAGCGGATCCTGCTTTTTTAAAAGTAAATGGCCCGCTAATAAATTGATTAATACCTCTTGCTTAGTTTCCCTTGAATTAATCAGTGAAAGCAAATTATCAAATGCATTACTGGTTGCAAAGTAGTCGGATTTATTGCTTCCACTCAGATTATATCCAGATGCGATACCAGTGTACACAACCGATTCAGAAGAATATATCTTTTGTTCATTTCGGGTAAAATAAAAAATAGACCCTGCTACTACCATTGGTATCAGTATCAACCAAAGCCAATTTTTTAGTAGCAGTTTTATAAAATAGATAAAGCTCATTTAGACTGGATTACTAAAGCTAAAATAGTAGTTCCCGTAAATGCTTCTAGCTGAAGGTAACTATTTTGAAATTTATTAACATAGGTTTCATATTCGACAACTGATTTATTATATACCCCCAACACAACCGAAGCCTGCTCTATATTTATTTGTCCGTTCAAAAAATCTTTTTCCGCCAT